>CANRPQ010000027.1 GCA_947632525.1 uncultured Clostridia bacterium | reverse complement strand
TTTATTTGCATTAGAATATTATTAAAAAAAGAAAGATGGTGTTTTTGATGATTACAATTAAGCAAAAAATGCAATTTGAAAAAAGTCTAAAAGAAATACTAAAATTCGTATATAAATTTTCTAATTCTCCTCCACCATTCATAAATAATATCATTTAGAAATTTGAATAGATTAATCTTACATATATTGTTCCTAATATAGTAATTTTTTTGTCATTAATCTGTTAATTTTAAGTTGTTTTTTGCAGTTATGGTTCAGATTAAAGCATAAAATTATTAAATTTAGAAATTTGTCGAAAATCAAAATAAAATGTAAATGAATGTTGACAATTTTATTGAATAATGAGAAAATATTCATAGTTAAAACAAGGAAGGGGGAACTTTCATGAGTAATAGTTTAGATTTAAGTGGTTTATCAGCTAATGAGGCTTTTGCTGTTGGTGGAATCGCTGGAGGAACTTTAACTGTTATATATACCATTGCAGCAGTGCTTTATGTTCTTCAAATAATTGGTATGTGGAAAATGTTTACTAAAGCTGGCATAGCCGGATGGAAATCAATTATACCTATTTATAATGTTGTATTACTTTTTAAAATGAGTGGTGAATCACCTTGGCTAATATTATTATTATTTGTACCTATTGCTAATCTTTATCCACTTATTCATCAACCATATATGCTTGCAAAGTCATTTGGTAAAGGAATTGGTTGTACATTAGCTTTAATTTTCTTTACTGGTATTACACATATCTATTTAGGTTTTGGAAAAGCTGAATATGTTGGACCAGGTGGACAAAAATAGAAAGTACTTTAAAAAAGAGTTGCTTATTGCAACTCTTTTTTAGTTTTTTCACACTTTTTTAATTTTATAAATCTAATATTAATGTGATATTCATATCAAATGCTAAATGTTTGTACATATCTATTCCATCAGTACCATACTTTCTAAATCATTAATACTTGGATCATAAATGGACTTTCCTTTATAATCAAATCTTGAGCCATGGCATGGGCAGTCCCATGTTTTTTCTAAATTATTCCATGTGAGTTCACAACCCAAATGTGAACATACTGGCTTTACCAAATATATTTTACCATTTTCATCTTTATAAGCACCTATTTTTTTGTTTTCAAACTCAATTGTGCCACCTGTTCCACTTGTAATATCTTCTAATTTTTCATTTGGTATTTTTAATTTTTCTATTGTCCAAGATGTTGCAACCTCTTTCACCATATTTCCTAATTCTTTACGATTTTTTATTGGTTTTAATCTAGTTGAGGTAAATACTTCTTCATATTTATTTTTGTTTCCTAAAATTTTATTACTTATAATAGTTGCTGCTACATTTGACGTAGTCATTCCCCATTTTTTGTATCCTGTGCCAACATATACATTAGGCATCAAATTTGAAAATTCTCCAATATACGGTATTTTATCTAATGAAATACAATCCTCTGTACACCAATGATATTTTATTTTACAGTCTGGATAATATTGTTTTGCAATTGCCTCTAACTTTTGATAACTATCCGAAATGTCTTTTCTTTCCCCAGTTTTATGTCCCATACCTCCTATTAGCAATAATTTTTTATCTCCATCTTTTGCAACGCGGAATGAGACCGTAGGTTGTTCACTGTTAATGTACATTCCCTCAAATAAAGGCTCTGTGGTTTCTACTCCTATTAAATATGACATTTCTTGATACATTTTTAGAAAATAATACCCAGGAAAATTAATAATAGGATAATGTGTTGCTAATACCACATATTTTGCTGTGACTTTTTTACCATTTTCAGTTATTATTGTATAACCACTAGATTCTTTATTTTTCTGAAATTCCTCTTCTGATTCTTCCCTTACTTCTTGGACTTTTGCGCCTTTTATGTCTACTACTTTTGTATTTTCGTATATAGAAATATTATCTTTTTTTGAAATTGCTTCTACTATTCCATTAACATATTTACATGGATTAAATTGTGCTTGATTTGGAAATTTAATAGCCCCTAATGTGCGAAATGGCAATTCTAAATCTTGAACAAACTTTGCCGAAAATCCTAAGGAATTTACCGCTTCAACTTCCTTTCTTATTTTAAGAATTTCTTCTTCTTTTAATGTATAAACATAGTTGTCTTGCCTTTCAAAATCACAGTCTAGGTTCTCTTCAGTAACTATTTGTTCTATATTTTTAATTGCTTCTTCATTTGCTTCTAAGTATTGTTTTGCTTTTTCTTTTCCTTGCGATTGTATTAAATAATCATAAAATAAACCATGTTGACTCGTAATTTTTGCTGTAGTGTTACCACTTGCATGTTCACATATTTTATATTTTTCTAATAAAATCACCTTTAAATTAGACTTCGATAAATAATATGCCGTAGTAATCCCTGTTAACCCACCACCTATTATGCATACATCTGCTTTTTCATCGTTTTTTAAACTAGAAAATTCTTTCTTTTTTGATTTTACACTTTCTATCCAATATGAATTCATTGTTTTCCTCACTTTCAATTTAGAATATATGTTAACCTAAAGTTACTTCAATTGATATTTGCCTTTTATTTCTTAATACTTGAAGCGTTACTTTATCTTTTGGTTTTTTTTCATAAATATAACATCTTAAATCACACATCTTTTCTAATTCAATTCCATCTATTGATAGTAAAATATCTTTTTCTTTTAATCCATATTTTGATGCTGGTGAATTTGCTTTTATCTGTACTACATAAATTCCATTTTCTAATTGCAAATTACTATTTATATATGGAATTACATTTTTATCATAAGCAAAAATTCCTAGATATGCCTCTTCAAACTTTCCTTCTGTTTCAAACTTTCTCACAATTGTTTTTACAGTATTAATGGGAACTGCAAAACCTATTCCTTCTGCAGAAGTAATTTTTACACTATTTATTCCTATTACTTCCCCCTGTGCATTAATAAGTGGACCGCCACTATTACCAGGGTTTATTGTAGCATCTGTTTGAATTAAATCTTCCATATATGAAGACTTATCCTCTTCTTCAATAGTAATGGTTCTATTTATTGCACTAATAATTCCTGAAGTGACTGTTCTTTGAAATTCAAATCCAATTGGATTTCCTATTGCATATACTTTTTCTCCTACTTTTACATCAGAAGAATTTCCAAGCGTAACATAGGGTGAATTTTTTATATTAATTTTAATAATTGCTAAATCAATATCTGAGTCAGACCATACCACATTAGCTTTATAATTTTTTCCGTTCGGTAGTGTGACATAGCAACTACTATACTTACTACCAGATACATGCTCATTAGTTAGAATATACCCATTATCAGTTACAATCATTCCTGTTCCTAGCCCTAATTGCGAACTACCATTTTCTAAAAATACAGTATTACCCGGACTTTTCAGTTTTGAAATTCCAACTATACTTTGATTAACCTTTTCTATAATATCCGTAATTGTTTTATTTTCTTTTTCCACTTCTTCAATAGTTTGAGAAATCTTTTGTGCTTCTACTTTCTGTGGAGTTAGTAAGCTAGTATTTGGTAAATAGATATTTTGATAAAGTAAATATAAAAGGGCAATAATAAATACAAGTAAAATACTAATAGTTACACCTAAACAGTAATTTTTAATTTTCCTTCTTTTTTGTTTTCTTAAATATTCTTCCATTCTATTTTTCTACTAAAATACACCTCCATTTAAAATAAAAGCTCTACTTTTCTATTAAATACGAAAATAGTATTAACTCAGTTAAACTGAATTAATACTATTTTTTCCATTTTTATTATTTTTAATCACTACTTAAAACTAATTACTTTTTTTAATTTCCTCATATCTTTTTACTTTCTGCGTTGTAGTTTTAGAAAGTGGCTCATCTGTAATTATAATTTCTTTAATATGTTTTACATCTGGTAAATTCTTATTTACTTCCTTTACATTTTGCCAAAATATTTCTTTTAATTCTTCTTCTGTTTTTTCTCCATAAGTATCTTTTATTTTATCCTTATCATATACAATTTTAGCACAAAGTGTAGTATCCATTGAATCTTTGTTTCTTGCAAACACCATACTTTCTACTACTGCTGGCATTTGATTTAATAAAAATTCTAATTCTTGAGGATAAACATTTTTGCCATTTTTTAATACTATTACATCACTTTTTCTTCCAGAAATATATAGGAAGCCATCTTTATCTAAATATCCATAATCTCCGGTATAAAACCAGCCATCTCTCATGCACTTTTTAGTTGCCTCTTCATTTTCATAATAACCAAGCATTACACTAGGTCCTTTAACGGTAATTTCACCTACCCCGTCTTCGTCCGAATTTTCAATTTTTACTTCTACATTGCATAATGGAAGTCCTATTGAACCAGGCCTTTTTTCTTTATCTGTTTCGGCAGATACAACTGGAGATGTTTCTGTTAATCCATAACCTTGTATTAAATCTACACCAAAATCATTAAATCCTTTTATAATTTTTTTATCTAATGGTGCAGAGCCAACAAAAACTACTCTTAATCTACCACCAAAATTATCTATAATAGGTTTGAATACTTTTTTCCTTAAATCTATTTTAATTTTACAAAGTGCTTTTGTAATTATAATCATTGCCTTCATTAAGCCTTTTTTACCTTGCTCTTCTATTCCTTTCCATACTTTTTTATGAATGTTTTCTAGTACTAAAGGAACAGCCACAAAAACGCTTACTTTATATTCATTCATATTTTTTTGAATATATTTCAAGCCATCGCAAAATGCAACTGTTACTCCATGGTATATTCCAAAAAGAAAAGTTATAGTACATTCAAATGTATGGTGTATTGGCAAAAATGAAAGTAATGTGTCTGTTGGATACATTTTTACATAACTTGAAATTGCAGTGATATTGCTACAAATATTGTGTTGAGACAATAAAACTCCCTTTGCCATATTTGTTGTTCCAGATGTAAATAGTAAAATAGAAACTGCCTCTGAGTCTATTTTTATTTCGTCATAAGTTTTATCACCTTTTTTTATTAATTCATTACCCTCTTGTAATAGGCTGTTATATAGTAATATATTATCTTTTTCAATATTTTCCATGCTAATAATATGTTTTAAATTACTATTCTGCAATTTTGAAACTGACTCTATATACTTTGGCTCACAAATAATTGCTTCCGCACCACTTCTTAGTATTAATGACTGAAGTTCATTCTCTGGAAGGGCTTTGTCAAGTGGAACTATTATCATTCCACCTGTTGTAACTGCTAAATATGTTGTACACCATTCATAACGGTTATTTCCAATTACTGCAATCTTTTTGCCTTTCAATCCCATTTCTAATAATTTTGTAGATAATGCTTTAACATCATTTTTAAATTCTGAGTATGTTTTACTAACATATTCTACTTTGTCACCATTTTTTACTTTATACTTATATGCTACCTGTTCAGGATACTTTTCTACTGTTCTATTAATAAGTTCACGAAAGTCTCTGATTTCATCTACTTGATAAACAACTCTGTCTTCATTTTTTTTCACTAATCTTCTCCCCTTCCATATGAAATATTTTGTCTTATGACATTTCAAAAATTTATTTATCTAATTTTACAATAAAAGGAAATTTTTAGCAATATTTTTGTTGATTTTTATATATAGGTATTATATAATTTGAATAGCAAATATTGAAAAAATATACTTATATGAAAGGAACTGTGTAATGAATCAAAATTCATATTCTTTAACTAATCCTCAAAAATCGATTTTGGTAACAGAGCAATACTATAAAGGTACTGCTATTAATACTATTTGTGGTTATGTTTGTATTTCAGATGTTGTTAATTTTGACTTTCTTAAAAAAGCTATTAATGAGATGATAAAAGTCAATGATTCTATGCGTTTAAAATTTATAGAAAAGAATAATTCTTGTATTCAATATGTACAGGAATATACTCCTTTTGACTTTGATACTATTTATTTGTCTTCTAAAGAAGAAATGAAAAATGCAACATTAAAAGTAGCTAACACACCATTTAATATAGCTGACTCCTTATTCAATTTTATACTTTTTAAATTTTCAAATGGTTCAGGTGGATTTATTGTAAGTATACATCATTTAATTTCTGACTCTTGGACTCTAGGATTAATTGTAAAAGAAATTATGAAAAATTATTCAGACCTTTTAAATAATACTTATGAGGAGCAAATTAAGCCTTCTTATTTAAATTATATTCAGGCAGAAAATGATTATAAAAATAGTGATAAATTTGCTAAAGATAAAAAATATTGGGATGATATATTTCAAACAATACCAGAAGTTGCATCAATTCCATTAATTAAAAATAATCAAACTGATAGCATTTCATGTGCTGGAACAAGAGAAACTTTCATTCTATCAAAAAAAGATTTAACGGAAATTAAAAATTTTTGTGATAAATACAAAGTTTCAGTTTATAACTTTTTTATGGCAGTTTACTCTTTATACATTTCTAGAGTTAGCAATTTAGATGATTTTGTTATTGGAACTCCAATTTTAAATAGAACTAACTTTGAGCAAAAACAAACTATGGGTATGTTTATTAGTGTTGCACCACTAAGAATTGGAATAGATGAAACAGCTTCTTTTGTTGACTTTTCTAAAAAAATTGCAACAGATACTGTATCATTATTTAGACATCAAAAATATTCTTATCAATCTATCTTAGAAGATGTTAGAAAAAAGGATTCTTCTATTCCTAATTTATATAACATTGTTTTGTCTTATCAAATTACTAAAACTATAGAAAAGTCTAATCAAGTAAATTATTCTACTGATTGGATGTTTAATGGAAATGTTTCTGATGAATTGCAAATTCATTTATTTGATTTAAATGATGCAGAAAGTATGACTGTTGCCTATGATTATAAATCTGAATTATTTAGTTCTCAAGAAATTGATAATTTACATATCAGAATTTTAAATATGATTCATCAAGTTATCTCTAATGAAAGTATTTTATTAAAAGAAATAGAAATCGTTACTCCTGAAGAAAAACATCAAATTCTATATGACTTTAATAATACTAGAGTTGATTATCCACGTGATAAAACTATTGTGAATTTATTTGAGGAACAAGTAGAAAAAACACCTGATAATATCGCAGTTGTTTTTGAAAACCAAAAATTTACTTACAAACAACTAAATGAAAAAGCTAACCAATTAGCTAGATATTTAAAAAGTTTAAATATACAAGATAATGATAAAATTGCCATATTATTGCCACGTAGTTATGAACTTATTTTATCAATGTTAGCTATAAAAAAAGCAAACTGTGCCTACTTATTAATAGAACCAAGTTTGCCTATTGATCGTATTAACTATATGCTTGAAAATGCAGAAGTTGCTTTGGTAATTACTACAAGTAAATTAGATTATGATAGTTTTCATTCCGTTCTAATAGAAAATGTTCCTTTTAATTCATTTTCTACCTTAAATCTTGATTTAGAATATTTACCTGAAAACTACCTTTCTATTGTATATACCTCTGGTTCTACTGGAAAACCTAAAGGTATATTAGTAAAAAATTGTAGCATAACAAATTTAGTATTAGGATATTGCCATTCTATGCAAGCGCAAAACCTTTCTAACTTTTTAAGTATTTGTTCTGTTTCATTTGATATGTTTGCTGCAGAAGTATGGATTCCCCTTTCATTAGGCAAAAAGCTAATTTTAGCAAATCAAGAAGAATGTTCTAATCCTATTTTAATGTCAGAAATTATAAATAAATATAGTATTGATTTTATGCTAATTACTCCTTCTAGAATGGAATTGTTACTTACTGATGATATTATTAGTAAATGTCTATTAAATCTTAAAGCCATTCAACTAGGTGGAGAAGTTTTAGAATCCAATTTTTACAATAAACTACTTAATTATACTAATAGCAAAATTTATAACGGATATGGTCCTTCTGAAACCACTTCATGTGCAACTTGTAAATTAATCACTTCTGATAATAATATTAACATTGGTACACCCCTACCTAATGTTCAAGTTTATATTTGTAATAAATTAGGAATGCTATGTCCTCCTAATATTGTTGGAGAACTATGTATTGCAGGTGATGGAGTTTCGTATGGATATGTTAATCAACCTGATTTAACAAATAATCATTTCATTAAAAACCCATATGGTAATGGTCTTTTATATAAAACCGGAGATTTAGCAACATTCTTATCAAATGGTGAAATTCAGTTTATAGGTAGATTAGATTCACAAGTAAAAATTAATGGATTACGCATTGAATTGGAAGAAATTAATCAGGTAATCCGGTAAATTTTCTGGCATCGAAAAAAATATAAATTTAGTAAAAAAGGTTAATGGTATCGATTGTATTTGTTGCTATTTTACTGGTAAAGATGTAGATTCTAAAGTATTAAAAGAATATGCTAGTAAAAAACTACCTCACTATATGGTACCATCTCATTTTATAAAATTAGAATATTTTCCATTAACAGCAAATGGAAAAATAGATACTAAAAATTTACCTGATATAAAAATAGATACCAGTAAAATTACATATGCATCTACAGATTTTGAAGTAAAATTAGAAAATATATGTAAAAAGTATTTATCTGTAGAGCTTATAGATATTAATACAAGCTTATTTGATATTGGCGGTGACTCTTTATTTGCTATAAAACTTTCTGCAGAAATTTATAATACTTTTAATGTTACTATTTCTATAAAAGATATTTTTGAGCATTCAACTATAAAAGATTTATCAGATTATATATCTACTTTAACAGAAAGTAGTACTAAAAGTGTTATTAAAAAGGCTGAAAAAAGAGAATATTACCCTGCTTCTAGTGCACAAAAAAGAATTTATTATGCTTCTAGTATAGATAACGACTCTGTACTATATAATATTGCTGGTGGAATTATTGTTGATAAAATTTTAGACGTTAATTTACTTCAAAAGTGCATTAACACTTTAATACAAAAACATGAGGTCTTACGTACTCATTTTGATATTATTGATAATGACATTGTTCAAATTATTGACGATGAAATTAACTTTACTTTATCTGCTGATTCTTCATCTTCTAATGATTTGAATTCTATATATGCTGAATTTATTAAGCCTTTTGATTTAACTAAAGCTCCTTTATTTAGAGCAAAGGTAGTTACATTAAAGGACCATAAAATGCTTTTACTACTTGATATGCATCATATTATTAGTGACGGTGCATCTTTAGCTATACTATTACAAGAACTTTGTGATTTATATAATGGAAATACATTGCCAGAAAATCAAGTTGACTACAAAGATTTTACTTTATGGGAAAAGGAACAATTTGATACACCAGACTTTAAAAAGTCTAAAAGCTTTTGGGTAGATCAATATCAAGATGAAATACCTTTATTAAATATGCCTACTACTTATCCTAGGCCTTCTGTTCAAAGTTTTGAAGGTTCTAATTATTATACAAAATTATCAAAAGAAGTATTCGAAAAAGTAAATGAAATATCTAAAAAGCTAGGTATTACTCCATATATGCTTATGTTATCTGTTTACTATATTCTACTTTCTAAGTACACTTCTCAAGATGATATTGTAGTTGGTACACCTATTGTTGGTAGAGAATTACCTGAACTTTCTAGCATGCTTGGTATGTTCGTTAATACTTTGGCTTTAAGAAATAAAATTAACCAATCTAGTAGCTTTTCTGACTTTGCAAATCAAATAAAAGATTACTGTTTAACTGCATTTCAAAATCAAATTTATCCTTTTGATGAACTTGTAAAAGAATTAGAAATCAAACGTGATACTAGTAGAAATCCTTTATTAGATGTAATGTTTGTTTATCAAAACGATGGATATCCTACAATTAATTTAGATAATGCACATACTGAATATTTTATACCTAACAGCAAAATTTCAAAATTCGATTTAACTTTAGAAGTAATACCTGTTAATAATGAATATTCTTTACGATTTGAGTATTGTTCTAAATTATATGATGAAGACTTTATTAAAAGGATGTCTTCACATTATATTAATATTTTAAATGCTATTTTAGAAAATTCAGATGTTAAAATATCTGATATTGATATGCTTTCAGAAGAAGAAAAACACCAAATTTTATATGACTTTAATAATACTACTGTAGATTATCCACGTGATAAAACTATTGTGGATTTATTTGAAGAGCAAGTAGAAAAAACTCCTGATAATATTGCTGTTGTTTTTGAAAATCAAAAGTTAACTTATCGTGAATTAAATGAAAAATCTAACCAGCTTGCTAGATATTTATTAAAAAATAGAATTTCTAATAATGATATTGTTTGCTTATTATTAGATAAATCTGTTGAATCTATTATAGCAATTATAGCCACTCTTAAAATCGGTGCTTCATATCTTCCAATTGATGTTAATTATCCAAATGAACGAATAGCCTATATTATAAAAGATTCTAAATCAAGAATTTTATTAACTACAAAAAGTAATATACATAAGTCAAATGGTTCAGTACAAGTTGTTTGTATCGAATTAGATACTACTATATATTCACAATATAGTTCTAAAAACTTATGTTGTAAAGAGATATTTCCTGATAGTTTGGCATACATTATGTATACATCTGGTTCTACAGGAAATCCTAAAGGAGTTATGGTAACGCATAGAAATATTGTTAGATTGATAAAAAACAATAAATTTATAACCTATAGTAAACACGAAAGAATTTTGCAAACAGGTTCCATTGTTTTTGATGCATGCACTTTTGAAATTTATGGTGCCCTATTAAATGGGTTTGAATTATATATTATAAAAAAGGAAGAATTGTTAGATTCTTCATTATTACAGGATTATTTAGTAAAAAATAAAATTACTATTTTATGGCTTACTGCTCCACTATTCAATCAATTATGTGAAGAAAATCCACATATGTTTAGTACTGTTAAAATTCTTTTAACTGGAGGAGATGTCCTTTCTCCTAAACATATTAACATGGTAAGAGCTGCTAATCCTAATCTTACAGTTATTAATGGATATGGTCCAACAGAAAATACGACTTTTTCTTGTTGCTTTACAATTGATAAAAAATATACAAAATCCATTCCTATTGGTTATCCAATTTCTAATTCAACAGCTTATGTTATATCTCCTATTGGTTCTTTATGTCCTATTGGAATTCCAGGTGAATTATGGGTTGGTGGAGATGGAGTTGCAAAAGGATATTTAAATAATGACACTTTGACAAATGATAAGTTTATTAAAAATCCTTTTGGAGAAGGTATATTATATAAAACTGGTGATTTAGTAAAATGGCGTTCAGATGGAAGTTTAGATTTTATCGGCAGAATTGATAGTCAAGTTAAAATTAGAGGATTTAGAGTTGAATTAGGAGAAATAACTTCTAAAATTTTATCTTTTCCTGATATGAAAGAATGTTTCACAGTTGTAAATACCATTAGAGGAGAAAAAACAATTTGTTCATATATTGTAGCTAATAAGCAAATTGATATACAAGAATTAAAGCAATATTTAAAGAAGAATTTACCAGTTTATATGATACCAAGTTATTTTATGCAATTAGAAAAATTACCTATTAATACAAATGGTAAAGTTGATAAAAATTCACTACCAACAAACTTCAAATCTAATTCATCAAATCATAAAGTAAAACAACCATCTAATAATGACGAGGAAATACTTTTAAATATTTTTAAAAAATTGTTGTCGTTTGGTGACATTGGTATAGATGATGACTTTTTTGAATTGGGTGGAGATTCACTATTAGCTATTAAGTTACAAGTAGAAGCTATTAGCAATGGTTTACAAATAAATTATGCAGATATATTTGAGCACCCAACTGTAGAAGATTTAGCAAAATGTATTAATAATAGTAGAAGTTCATTTACTTTAGAAGATTTTAATTTTGAAAAATATAATAATATATTAGAAAAAAACGTAATTACATCTAATATGAAAATACAAAATACTCCAATTGGTAATGTATTGCTTACTGGATTTACCGGTTTTTTAGGCGCCCATATATTAGACAGTTTTATGAAAAAAGAGAAAGGGACTATTTATTGTTTAATTAGAGGAAAAAATAATATGTCTCCAGAAGAAAGACTAAAAAATGTATTACATTTTTACTTTAATACAAGCTATGATAAATTTGTTGGAAACAGAATTAAATTAGTGGAAGGAGATATTACTTTACCAGATTTTGGACTAAACGTAATAGATTACAATATGTTAGGTACTAATGTAAATACAGTTATCCATTGTGCTGCTTTAGTAAAACATTATGGCAGTTACAAAGACTTTGAAAGTATTAACATTTTAGGAACTAAAAGAATTATTGATTTTTCTAAAGCGTTTAATTTAAGATTATTACATATTTCAACCATTAGTGTATCTGGAAATAACTTAGCTGAAGGGTCTAACATAGATAATCATTTTAACAAGGAAATGACCTTTTGTGAATCTAATTTTTATATAGGACAAGATTTAAAAAATTTTTATGTTAGAAGTAAATTCGAAGGTGAAAAGTTGGTATTAGATGCAATTTTAGATGGATTACAAGCATGTATTTTAAGAATGGGTAATTTAACTAGTAGATATTCTGAAGGTAAATTTCAACAAAACCATTTTGAAAATGCTTTTGTCAATAGATTTAAATCATTTATACAAATTGGTTATGTTCCTGACTATCTATTATCTGGATATTGTGAATTTACTCCTATTGATTTTTGCGGTGATGCCATTATTGGTATTGCAAATCATATGAGTAAAGACTATACTGTTTTTCATTTATTAAATGAAAAATTGGTTCGCCTAGACGACTTGCTTAAGATGTTAAATGAAATTGGTATTGATTTAAAAATTGTAACAGATGAAGAATTCAAAAATATTATCAATAAACTTTTAAATGATGCAGAAAAGAAAAACATTATTGAAGGTATTATTAATGATTTTAATAATAATAGAAAACTAGTTTATAAATCCGATGTTCATATAAGTTCTGATTTTTCAACATGCTTTTTAAAAAATATAGGATTTGAATGGCCTTATATTGATATTGATTATATTAGGAATTATTTTAAATACTTATCTGATATCGGTTATTTTAATATTAGTATTAATTAAAAAGGAGATTTATCTATGGATATTATGAAATTTTTATTATTTATATCATTACTATTAATTGTATTTTTATTTGTGTATATATATAAGAAAATAAAAAATGGACAAATGAAGAAAATGTTTTTATTAACATTAATATCATTATTTATTCTATGCTTAGGCGTATTTTTTGAATGTGTATTGAGCGAGCCACTTAATATATCTCCTATATATTTTGATTATATAACATACTTCGGAGCATGTTTCTTACCTGTTTTTATATTTTTTACAGCTCTAAGTTTCTCTAATACTAAAATTAAATTTAATAAAGCATATCTTGCTTTATTCATTATTCCTATTATATCTATAATTATATTATGGACAAACGATTTTCATCATTTATTTTATAAGGTGTATTCTATTAACTTGAATGATACCATTACAGGTGAATATATGAATGTTTACATTATATATACATATGGACTATTTGCTATTAGTATAGTAAATTTGTTAAAATATTCAATTAAAAATGCTGGTTTCTTTTCTAAGCAATCTCTATTAATTGTATTGGGTTCTTTAATTCCAATTGTAGTGAATATATTAGGAGGATTGAAAATTATTCCTATGACCATCTACATAACACCTATATGTTTTACTTTTACAATACTATTTTATGCACTTGCTATATTTAAATTCAAATTTTTAAGTATTACACCAATTGCTATGCAAAGAATTGTAGATAGAATGTCAGATAGCTTTTTGGTTATTAATGAGGATGGTAATATT
>CANRPQ010000026.1 GCA_947632525.1 uncultured Clostridia bacterium | reverse complement strand
TATAAATTGGTATTATATGTATCAAGAAAGTAAAAATATAAGAAAAGAAAATAACAATGTAACAAGTAGTATGATATGGGGATGCCAATGGGATAGAACACTAGAATGGATAGCACAAACAAACAAAAAAGACGATGGAACACCAAACTACGATTTATTAACAAATTCAAGCAGTTGGGGAAACTATAGTGATAGTACAGAATCGAATAAAGGAAGTAAGCAAAATTCTGGTTCAAATGACAAATGGCAAAAGAACCATATATATGACCTAGCAGGAAATGTAAGTGAATGGACCCTTGAAGCCAACAGCACCAGCTTTCGTGTCGCTCGTGGTGGCTGCTACTACCTCAGTTCCGGTTCTGGCACTCCAGCTTCTCACCGCGGCGGCGACTGTCCGGACTACAGCGACAGCGACTTCGGTTCTCGCTCCACCCTTTATATTAACCTGTAACACTGACCACTGGTTCAACCCACCAGAAATAGTTCGATACAGTTAGAAGTTATTCTGAACAAAAAATGAAACATTTTTGCGAATCTTTAGATACGCAAAAGTGAAAAATTTAAGAATACCCTCGAGCGGTAGCTCGTGGGAAAGAGACTGTACAAAATTTTGTGTAATTTGAAAAGTATTTAAAAAAATACTTCCTTATGATACAATAAATCATATGGAGGTATTTTTTTATGAAACAAAATCAAAGTGAAGAAGATGAACTAATTCTATTTACTATTCTCATAATTGCATTTAACTTTTCACTTAACGATCATTCGAAAAATATCTTAAATTGTCTAAAAATATTGCAAATAATAAAAAGGAATGATATAATTCATTTGACTGAATTTACAAAAGAAGGAGGAGAATGATTATGATAGGGATTATGGCTTTTGCAGTAAGCATAGCAGCATCTATTATGTCTTTTTTTGAAAACATAAGATTACCAGCTTTCATTATAGCTATTGTTGGAATAATTATTGCTGTTATATCAGCTTATTACAAAGATAAGAAAGAAAGTGGAGATAAAGCAAAAAAAGATTCTAGAGCTTTAGAAGTTGGTGCTATTATTCTTTCAGGAGTTACATGTGTAAGTTACTACATTTATATGATAATTGCATAAATAATAAATAAAAAGGTTGTTAGTGTAAAACATTAACAACCTTTTTCAAATCTTCAAATTATTAAACAAAAAACTAACTAATAATAAACTAATAATTAAAAATGCATGCTGCTCTAAAAACTTAAGAACGCATGGAATATATGAAAAACGATTTTGTAACAAATCTTTTATAAGCATAAAAAGAGATAATAATATAAATAAAAATAGAGGTATGCTAAGCAAATTTTGATAGCAAGCTTCACTAAAATTTAAATGAATAATTTCTAAAAAAGCTCTTGTCATCCCACAAGCAGGACAATAAATGCCAGTAACTGTTTTAAAAATACATTTTACTGGCATCATTGCTACAAAGAATAAAAAACTAATTAAAATTATTAAAATTAATCCAGTTTTTACTCTATTCATTTTTAGTCTTTTAATGGATTTCCATTACCATCTACAGTAATGCTTCCTGTTAAAAGTAATATACCTTCAATCAATCCCCAAATACTAGAAGCAAAAGCTAAAAATCCGCAACTTAAAAGGGTAATTAATAATTGAGCAATGGCTTTTCCTGTATATCCTAGATAAAAGTTATGAACTCCAAATGCACCTAAGAAAATACCTAATAATCCAGCAGCCATTTTAGATTTTGCTTGTGGATTAGCAGAATTTGGGTTTGTATTATTAACATTAACGTTAATTGTTTGAGTGCTTTCTTGATTTGAAGCACTAGCATTTGATAAATTTTTGCAATCTTCACAAAGTTCTTGACCATCGTCAATTGGTTTTCCACATTGTTTACAGAACATAATTGTTCCCTCCTTTTATTTACTTATAACCCAATTATACAATATTCTACATTTTTTTCAATAGTTTTCGACAAATAATTATAAATTTTTTCACATACTAAACATAGCTGTTACATATATTTTACTGAGAAATCTTTTTAATAAGTCTTGTAATATATATGCAAAAATGATAAAATTTAGAAATGAATAAATAGATTAGGAGGTAGGTAATTGGAAAAAAATCAAATTTATGACTTTTTACTAAAAGAACTACCAAAAGAACAAATTAAGATAGATGAACTAATGAAATATCATACAAACTTTAAGATTGGTGGAATAGCAGACTTTTATGTAATAGCAAAAAAAGTATCGCAAATTCAAGCAGTATTAAGGTTAACAAAAGAATATAAAATTCCACTTACTATTTTAGGAAATGGAAGTAATGTATTAGTAAGTGATAAAGGAATTAGAGGAATTGTTCTTAAAATAGCTATAGAAGGATTAGAAATCAGAAAAGGAAAGGACTATGCTTATATTACAGTAGGAGCTGGAGAACCATTAGGCAAAGTATCATATTCTTTATTAAAAGAAGAGATAGCAGGTTTTGAATTTGCTAGCGGAATTCCAGGAACAATGGGCGGAGCAATTAGAATGAATGCAGGTGCCTATGGCGGAGAAATGAAAGACTGTGTTCTATCAATTACTTGCTTGACTAGAGATGGAAACTTAAAAGAACTTTCTAACAATGAATGTAATTTTTCTTATAGACATAGCATTTTTTGTGAACAACCTTTGATTGTTATAAAAACTGAGTTAAAACTTCCTTATGGTAATAAAGAAGAAATTCAAGCTAAAATTGATGAATATGCACAGAGTAGAAAAGAAAAACAACCACTTCAATATCCTTCAGCAGGAAGTACCTTTAAAAGAGGTTCAGATTTTATAACAGCAAAACTAATAGATGAGTGTGGTTTAAAAGGATATTCAATTGGAGATGCACAAGTATCTACTATGCATGCAGGCTTTATAATTAATAAAGGAAATGCAACAGCAAGTGATATAATCTCTGTTATAAATGCTGTGAAGCAGAAAGTTTTAGAACAAACAGGAAAACAAATTGAACTAGAAATAGAATTATTAGGAGAGTTCTAATAGATATAAAATTAAAAAGATAGGCAAGAAAGGATTTAGGTAAACAAAATATGAAAGGTTTTTTAAAATGGTTTAATTCTAGTACAAAAATAAAGCGCTGGATATTATTAATATTAATAGGAATGATTGTTGCATTTTACGGTGTTGCAAAAATATTAGAAGGAGAAGGCGGCCAAAGGCTTGATTTCTTACCACTTACTAAATATATTATTTGTTTCGTAATAGGGTTTGTTTTTGTAGTTATAGGAATTATTCATATACAAAAACGAACACTAGAAATTTTAGTACAAGAAACAGATAATAGAATTGAAGATGAAGATTCAAAAGTAAACAGTTTAATTTATAATAAAAAAATTTATGACCAAGGTCCAAAAATTGTTGCAATCGGTGGTGGAACCGGACTTAATTCTGTACTAAGAGGATTAAAAAATTATACTGATAATTTAACAGCAATTGTTACAGTTTCTGATTATGGAGAAATCATCCCTGAATCTAGAAGAATTTTAAAAAGTATGCCATTAGATGATATTAAAGAAAGTTTTGTAGCTTTAGCTCAAAATGAAGAAGCTATGGAACAATTTATGAATTATCAATTTGCCAATGGAAGCTTAAAAGATTTATCTTTAGGTGACATTGCACTACTAGGATTAAAAGATATTACAGGGGAATTAACACAATGCGTAAAAAGCGCATGTGAAGTATTAAATGTTCATGGAAAGGTACTTCCTGTAACCTTAGAGCCTATTCAAATTTGTGCAGAATTAGAAGACGGCACAATTGTTCAAAGTAGAGATAAAATACCAGAGATAGTAAATTCCAAAGCAAGTAAAATTAGTAGAATTTTCATTAATCCAACCAATTGCAAAGTAGCTCCAGGAGTATTAGAAGCAATAGAGGAAGCAGATGCTATTGTTATTGGCCCTGGCAGTTTATATACAAATGTCATACCAAATTTATTAATAAAAGGTGTTGCTAAAGCAATAAGGGAAAGCAAAGCTTTTAAAATTTATGTTAGCAATTTAATGACAGTTCCGGGTCAAACAGATAATTATACATTATCAGACCATATCAAGGCTATTCAAGACCATGCAGGAAAAGATATTATCAAATACTGCATTTATGATACAGGTGAAATGGTTCCTGAATATATTAGAAAATACAATATGCAAGGACAAGACCTAGTTGAAATAGACTCAGCGAAAGCAAAAGAACAAGGAATATATCTAATGCAACGAGAAATTTCACATATAAAAGATGACTTTATTAGACATAATCCTGATGCAATTGCAGCTTCAATTATTCAACTAATTTGTGATGACTTAAAGTTTAAAGATATGCAAAATGATACTAAATATGTTTTATTAAATGATAGACTAAAGAATGCTAAAAAATCTTTAAAAGAAAGTGACAGAAATGATAACTTCAGAAAAACTAAAAAGAAAAAAGAAAGAGGAGAAAGTAAATTTTTCAAAAAATATAAAGATAGGATAGAGTCAATTCAGGAATCTGAAATTAAAATGAAAGTAAAACAAGGAATTCCAGTTAAAGAGGCAGAACAAGAAGTAACAGAAAAATTCATTGAAAAAAAAGAAAAACAAGAGGACAATGAAGTAAAAAACAAAAACGATAGTAATAAAATAAAATCAGAAAACGCACAAATTACTAAAAGAAAAGAATTAAAGAAAAACAAAAAAAATAAAAATGGAAAAACCTCACAAGAAAGGCAAGCACAAAAAATAGAAATAGAACAATTAGAAGAAGAGGAAAAGAGAAAATTTATAGATGCAATTAACAAGATAAGACGATAAAATAAGAAAAAGTGTGATTATAAAAAATCACAGGAGGAACACAAATGAAATATGAAGAGAAAGAATTAAATTTAGAAAATGGAATAAAAAAAGATTGGATAATAACTAACGGAATTGGCGGATATAGTAGTTCTACAATTTTAGGAATAAATACTAGAAAATATCATGGACTTTTAGTAGCACCATTTTATGCACCAGGAGATAGACATTTAATCCTTTCAAAAGTAGATGAAAGCTTTGAAAGTGGTGGAACAGAGTATCCATTATACTCAAATATGTGTAAAAACTATATATCAGAGGGATACAAAAATTTAGTAAAATTTGAAAAAGAATATATTCCTATATTTACTTATCAAATAGATGGTGCCACAATAAAAAAGTTTATTTGCATGGATTATGGAAAAAATACAGTTTGCGTATTATACCATATTCAAAATAATGAAAAAAGAACAAAATTAACAATTACTCCAATCATGCATTTTAGAGGGTTTCACAATACTACACCAAATACTACATTTGATTTAAAACAAGAAATAAAAGATAGAAAAGTAAAAATAATAATGAATGGACAAGCAAAAAGACCAATATATATTTATTCTTCTGAAGGAGTTTATAAAGAACATCAAAATGATACTTTTTATAATATGTACTATATAGAAGAAGAAAAAAGGGGATTGGATTGTGAAGAAAATTTAAGTGTTCCAGGAAGTTTCGAAGTAAAATTAAGGGCAAATGAAGAAAAATATGTTACATTTATCTGTTCATTAGAAGAAAACATTGAGGAGCTAGACGGTAGAAATCTGGTTAATCAAGAAATTATTCGTATTACTAGCAGTTTATATGACTCATATTTATTAGATTCTAAAAAGCAAAATGATGAAAAATATAAAGAACTAATTAGAAATTATATAATAGCTTCTGACAATTTTATTGTATATAGGCCTTCATTTGCACTATATACACTAATAGCAGGATACCCTTGGTTTTTAGATTGGGGTAGGGATGCTTTAATTTCTTTTGAAGGACTATTGCTTATTCCTAGAAGATTTAAAATTGCAAAAGAAGTATTATTAACTTGCATTAGGGATATAAAATATGGTTTAGTGCCAAATGGATATTCTGGATATGATAGCCGTCCTTTATATAACAGTGCAGATGCATCATTATTATTATTTGAAGCAGTTAGCAAATATTTAGAATATACAAATGATTTTGAATTATTAAAAAGCACTTTGTATGAAGTATTAAAAAAAATAATAGAATCATATATAAATGGAATTGACTTAGACGGAAATAATATTTATATGGATGCTGAGGACGCTTTGTTATCATCAGGAACACCATATATTCAAAATACTTGGATGGATGCAAAAATAGGAGATAAGGTAGTTACACCAAGAAATGGAAAAGCCGTTGAAATAAATGCATTATGGTATAATGCATTAAAAATAATGGCAGGCTTTGCAAAACTATATAAAGACAAAGAATTAGAAAAAAAATATAATGACTTAGCACAAAAATGTCAAAAAAGCTTTATTGAAAAATTTTATAACAAAAAAAGAAAAGATTTAGATGATGTTGTAGGAGATAGTAAAATAAGGCCAAACCAACTATTTGCACTTAGCTTATACTATCCAGTAATTGATCCAGGTTCTGAAATTGCAAAACAAATATTAGATACTGTTACTAAAAAATTATTGACACCTTATGGACTAAAAACCTTAGCAAAAGGAGAACCAGGTTACCGTGATATATATGAAGGTGATGTTTTAAAAAGAGACATGTCATATCATCAGGGAATAACATGGCCATGGCTACTTGGTATATATGTTGATAGCCTAATTGCTGTAACAAAAGCCGAAAAAGATAAAAACAAGAAAAAACAATATCAAGAGCAATATAATAAATTAGTAGAACAAATAGAAGAAACCTTTACAAAAGAAATGTATGAACGCTCTACAGTTGGGTCAATTAGTGAAATATATGATTCAAGTAAGCCTTATGAAGCTAAAGGATGTTTTGCACAAGGCTGGTCTGTAGCAGAAATATTTAGAATTATTGTTAATTACCATAATAATCAATAATAAAAAGGAATAGAATTATGAGAATTTTAGGAATAGACCCTGGATTTGCAATAACAGGTTATAGCATTATAGATTACATAGGAAATAAATTTAAGCTAATAGCTTCTGGAGCGGTATTAACACAAGCAGGAGAATCATTTCCACAAAGACTTCTTAAAATAAATAATGACCTAGAGCAAATTATAGATACATATCATCCAGATGCAATATCAGTAGAAGAACTATTTTTTAATAATAATCAAAAAACAGCTATTAATGTAGCACAGGCAAGAGGAGTAATATTAGTGGTTGGATGTAGAAAAAATATACCAACTTATGAATACACACCACTTCAAATCAAACAATCTGTAGTTGGATATGGTAGAGCAGATAAAATACAAGTACAAAAAATGGTAAAAGCAATTTTAGGTGTTGACAAACTACCTAAACTAGATGATACAACCGACAGCATGGCAGCTGCAATTTGCCATGCACACTCTGCAAAATTTGCAGAAAAACTATAATATTACGTAATGTGCTAAAAGGGAGAACTAATAATGGCAATATATTTATTTTATGGAGAAGAAACGTACCTTCTAGAAACAAAAGTAAAAAAAATAAAGAAGGACTTTGGAGAACTAATTCAAGGAATTAATTATATTCAAATTGATAACACAAATATTGAAGAATTAATTTCTGACTTAGAGACTCCTGCTTTTGGATTTACTAAAAAAATGATTATTGCCAAAGACACTGGACTTTTTAAAAAAGAGAAAAAAACGTCTAGCAAATCAAAAACTACTAAAAAAGTGGAAAAAAGTAATGCATCAGATTCAAAACTATCATTACAAGAAAAAATAGCACAATATATTAAAAAAAATGCCAATGAACTAAATGAAACTACAGAACTGATATTTATTGAAGTAGAAGTAGAAAAAAATTCTTTATATCAAGTAATAGAAGAAATAGGAGAGATAAAGGAGTTTGCTTTATTAAAATTACAAGATTTGATTACTAACCTAAAAAAAATATCGTCAGCATATCAGGTAACAATTAATGATGAAACAGCTAAATATTTAGTAGAATGTTCTCGGAACTAGTATGCAAGACTTAATTAATGAAATAAGAAAGCTAATTGAATATAAAGGGCAAAATGGCACTATTACTAAATCAGACATTGACAAACTATGTACTAAACAAATACAAGCTGTTATATTTGATTTAACAGATAACCTAGGCAAAAAAGATATGCGGAAAAGCATTAGATGTTTACAAAGGATTAATTGCAAATAAAGAGCCAATTCAGAATATATTAGTTACTTTATATAATCATTTTAAGAAACTATATATCATAAAAATAGCAGAAAAAAATAATCAAAACATTACCGATGCAATGGATTTAAAACCCAATCAAACCTTTTTAATATCTAAATATAAAGCACAGGCAAAATACTTTGAAGAAAAAGAACTAAGAAAAATATTAGAAGAACTAATAAATCTTGATGCAAATTATAAAACAGGTTTAATTGATTTAGAGATAGGATTAGAATCAATTTTGTGTAGATACTGTTCAAAATAAAATAAAAATGTATAAAATATACCAACTTTTAAAATAATAAGAAAAAGAAGGTATATTTTTTTTATGAAATGGAGTGTAAAATTTATGATGAATTTTAGAACAGACTTAGCATTAGAGAGGCGTGACTTATATCGTAAAGCAAACAACATAGCAAATGAAATTAATGGTTTAGAAACACAAGAAGAAACAATAGGGGAAAATGTTAAAGTTACAAGGGTAAAAGTGCTAAATGAAGAAGGAGAACAAGCAATAGGAAAGAAAAAAGGAAGTTATATTACGATTGATATAAAGGATTTAAAAATAGCAGGTGAAGATGAAATACAAAAGGCATCAGAAGCAGTTACAAAAGAATTAAAAGCTTTAATAGGCAATTTAGTAGCAGACCAAGATGATATTTTAGTAGTAGGCCTAGGTAATTTATATGTTACTCCAGATGCATTAGGGCCAAAAGTAATTCAAGACATTGATATTACTAGGCATTTGCTAACATATATGCCAGAAGTGTTAGAACAGGGAACAAGGCCAGTGAGTGCTGTTTCTCCAGGAGTTTTAGGAACCACAGGAATAGAAACAGTTGAAATTTTAAAAGGAATTGTAGACAATATACATCCAAAATTAATTATAGTAATAGATGCATTAGCTTCTAGAAGCATTGAAAGAATTAGTAGTACAGTACAAATTGCAGATACTGGAATCGTTCCAGGAGCAGGGGTAGGAAATACAAGAAAAGAATTAACAATAGATACATTAGGAATTCCTGTAATTGCTATAGGAGTGCCAACAGTTGTAGAAGCAGCAACAATTGCTGCAGACAGTTTGGAATTATTTATAAACAAAGTACAAGAAGAAGGACACTCAAATGAATTTTTAAATCAATTGAAAGAAGAAGATAAATACCAAATGATAAAAGAAATATTAGCTCCAGAAGATTACAACTTTATTGTTACTCCAAAAGAAATTGATGAATTAATAGAAAACATGTCAAGTGTAGTAGCAAGAGGCATTAACTTTGCTACGCAAAAATAGTGGCAGTATCTTAATACTATCTAAACAAAAAGTATAAAATTACCAAATGAACAGGGTAGAAGAAGTAAAGCAAATACTTTATTTTTCTACCTTGTTTTCCATTATATAAGCAAATAAATATAATAGGCAATATTGTAAAGATTGCTAAAAATACATACCAAACATTAAAACCATATGAAATAATTTGAATACCATATTTTAATATACAAAGAGTAATATATGATATAACCATAGCTAATTTATTATTTTTAAATAAATAAAACAAAAATATAATAGCAATTCCGAAGAATCCATAATCAAAATGACATACTTCTGCAAATAATCCTAATAATATAACAAATAAAAATCCAATTATTTTAGATATGTAAGAATTAGCCTTTTCATTTTTTATTAAATGCAATTTACAACTGCAAATTTTATCGTAAGTAAATATAGCAAATAAGCCAACAAATAATGTAGCAAAAATATTAACTGCAAATCCTTGTGTGTAAGTAGATAAAAATAATGTAAAAGGAATTTGCGATATTAATGCAAACAATAACAGCCTTAAGAAATATTTTTTAAGGTTTTTTGTATGAATATATCCCTCTGAAATTTGAAAAGCAAAAATAGGGAAGGCAAACCTTCCTATCAAATTCATCCAAGAAATACTTTTAAAACATGCATCTCCAAAATGATCAAACAACATAGATATCATAGCGATAACTTTTAAAACAAAACTAGTCATAATAAAATCCTTATTTAATTTCAAATAAATAATATAATAATTTTACTTAAGTGGAGAAGGTAAGGGAGTTATTTGAAAAAATTTTCCTTCCATTTTAGCTAAAAACAATTATCTGATTAATCAACTGTATAATAATATAACATAAAACTAAAAAACTGGCAACTAATTATTTATAACTAGTTGCCTTTCATAGCAATCTTTTTGATTACTTTCTATAATACTAGAATACTATATTTTACGCATAGAGTCAATGTTTTATAATTTTTGTTTTATTTCCATATTCAGTTTATTTTTATTAATTATATAATGTGTTGATGTCAGTTGATATATTACTGAAACAGCTAAGCCTATAGATGTACAAAATGGAGATGGTAAAAAAGAGCAGAAAATTCTAAGTATATTTGCAATTTGTTTACTTATTGTAGCCTTTATAGCAGAATATTCAAGTTGTATATAAGTTAACTTAGTTATGTATATTGGATACATATATAAAGATACCAGTTCAACTATTACTATAAATAATGTAGCTGTTATATCTGTTTTATAACTTGGATATAGGACTATTCCCATAATAAGAGTAGATATAATCAATAAACATATTAATTTTCTACTATTTATCATATGTTCCTTATATGAAAAATCTTTTTTAGCAATATCAATTTGTGCTACAGTTTTTATTGCATAAGATATATCCCATTGTGTATCTGTTATTAAAGTTGCAAATGAAGTAGCTAAAATATATTTTTCTCCAAAATTAAAAGAATTTTTAAATCCAAATAAATATATAATAAACATACTTATTTCTGCAAATAAATGTACTGAATCGTATTTTATACAATTAATTAAATTAATTTCAAATTTTGTTTTCTTAACTATCCTAAACATCATAATTATAACAAAAATAGTCGTAAATATTATTGAAATAGTTGCTATTATCACTTGATTTTTTGTTACAATACTCATGATTATTAATGTACAAAAGTTTATTATATTAAAACAAAAACTATATTTATTGGCTCTTTTATTATCATTCTCATAATATAATTTGCATAAAGATAAATTTAATAACAACTGTAAAAGCATTTGAAATACTGCATAAATTGCAAATATTCTATATATTTGTATATCCATATTCATAAAAGATATATACTTATCTATATTTAATGCAACTGTTCCAAGTATTAATATTCCTAAAATTGATCCTAAAAGAACACCTGAAAAAATACTATTTTTATTATTATCTCTAATAGCACTAATATTAGCACCAGTTCCAAATATACTGTGTATACTACTTATAACAAACTGCATTGGATATATTAGAGAAAATATACTAACTAAATTTTTATCTACTAAAATTCCAAGTAAAAACCATCCCAATATGGGTGTTATCGATGTTAGTAAGGTATCAAAACTTATTCGAAATAATCTATTCATTTCTTTTTCCTTTTTCTTTTATATATAGTTTTATATTTGTTGCATTTATTATAATATTTTTTATTAATTCATCAAACACTGTCTGACGAATTTAAGTATATCATAATTTTTCCATTTTTTCATTAAATTTACAAAATATCTACAAATTATTTCTTAGGGTTTGGGAGTTATCCCATAAACCGAATTTTTTCGACTAGGAAGGAAAAATTCAATGTTTGATAGAGTGCCAGTGGGAGTACAAAAATTTTTTTAGTAGAATTTTTCAATGAAAATATTGATAATTTTATAAAAATAGCATATAATATTAGTAAGGAATGTAAGGAATATAGAAAGGAAGTGATTTTATGGAATTAGCAAAAGTAACAACCAAAGGTCAAATAACTATTCCAAAATCAATTAGAGAATTATTAGATTTAAAAGAAGGAAGTAAAATTCTTTTTATTCAAAAAGGAAAAGATATAGTTATTCAAAATTCCGCAATGTTAGCTTTAGAAAAAATACAAAATGCTTTTGATGGTGAAGCAGAAAGGCTTGGCTTAGAAACAGAAGAAGATGTTGTCCAAATGATAAAAGAATTTAGAAAAAATAGAAAGAAGGATTAGTTATGAAAGTAATGTTAGATACTAATATTCTCATTTCTGCATTTGTATTTAAGAGCAAAAAGATGAATGAACTAATCTATAAACTTTCTAAAGAACATGAAATAATAATTTGCTCATATACAGTTGAAGAACTTAAGGAACTAATAGATACAAAATTCAAAGTAAGTCAAAAAGATTTAGATGAATTTTTAAAGAATTTTCCATTTAATTTAGTTTATTCTCCGACTAGTGTAGATAATAAACTATTTAATATTAGAGATAAAAACGATTACATAATTTTATATACAGCAATAATAGAAGATGTAGACATATTTATAACGGGAGATAAAGATTTTGATGATATTGACATTGATAAGCCTGAGATTATGAATGCTACTGAATTTTTAGAAAAATATTCTTAATTTTTTCTGCTATTTTACCACTAAATTTTTCTTATTATTTTTTTCATTTTTCCTTGATTATTACTGCACCAATTTTTTTCAAATGAAATATCAAAAAATCAACCTTTTACAGTTGATTTATCAATACTTCGCCAAAGTGCAACGATTATTTATTATATAAAGTTTTTATTTTTTGTCAATTACTTTTTTCACCATATAACACCTTTGTATTTTTGTTTATCTTCTAATTTTGTTTTAGTAGTTGATATAGGATGAGTTTCAGAAATCTTAAGAATTTCAACAAATTCTTCTAAATTTGCAATACTAACTTTAAATTCTTCTTCATTTTTTGCATTTAATAATAAATCTACATTTGATGATAACTCTCTAATTTTAAATCTTGGATCAGGCCCAAGATATGCATTACTATATAATTGGCATAAGTAAAGTAATTCTAAAGCTCTTATTTTACTATCTATACTTATAGAAGTTTTTAAAAATTCTGCCATTTTTTCCTCTATATTTAATTTAATTCTAAATTTTTCAATAATTTCTTTTGATAAACAATTGATAATTTCATTTTCCATATAAACATCTCCTAATTAATTCTGATTGATTTTTATTTACTATTCTATATAAAAGTTCGAACGTATTCGTTGTTGGAGCGATTAAGGAGGCTATTTGCGAAAATTTTTCCTCCCATATCTGCTCAAAAAAAATAATTTGATTAATCAACCGTTGAAATTAGTATAGCATAAAACAAAAAAACTGACAACTAATTATTTCTAATTAGTTGCCTCCCACAGCAATCTTACTAGATTACTTTCTATAAGACTATGATATTATATTTTACCAAAGAATTTTTTTATCACATTCATAATTTTTTTAAAAATTGAATCTTTATATTTTACTATAGTAATATTATTAGCAATTTCTTTTACTTCAGTTTGTGTATCTTGGTTATGCTTTTGAAAAATATTATCAGTATTATACTTTTCTCTTAATTCTTTTTCAACCATAATTAATTCATCTTTTTCTTCTGTTAATAATTTCTCTCTTTCTTCTGGTGAAACTATATAATCTCTATAAATTAGAGCTAGAATTGCTTGAGTTTCATATTTTGTATAATCTTCCCAATTTGCATTAGTAAAATCGATTTTTACAATATAATTTTTATCTTCATTTTGATTTAGAAAAGTGATAAACTTTTCTGGTATTTTACTTTTTATATTTTGATTACAATGTTTAATAACTTCTAAAACTTCTGCAAATGCTTCTTTATAAACCGTATCCATTGCACTCCTCTTTTCTTTAGTTATATTTTTAGTCATATTATTAACGATCATTTAAATCTTTAACATCATTGTTCTTGTCATGTGACTGTTCTTTGAAAAATAATTTAATTTTTCCAAAAACTTCATGTATCTTTCCTTTAGCTTTTTCATAAATTTGTGCGAATTTTGATTCATTAACAGTAGCTGGTGGATTAACTTCTGGAGTTTCTTCCTCTCTTAATTTTATTGTAGCCATTTCTTTTTGTATATCATATAACTTAGCTTGAGTATCTTCTGGTAATGGTTCTTGTCCTATTTTTGCTATTTCACTATAAAGAGCACTATAATCTGCTGTAGTTTCCATTGCATGTACTTTTTCTCTTAATCCTTCAAAATCTATTTCAGGAAATTTAAAACTAGCTTCTTCTTCAGGTGTTATATATGATGCATTTTCCGAATTAAGTTCATAAAATTTAGATAGTGCTGCCTCATATTTTTCTGCTACAAATTTATCAATTTGACAGCCATCAGAAGAAATTGTTTGTCCCCAAATTTCTCTACGAGATGTTTGCAAAGAATCAATTAAAGAATTTAAAGTAAAATATTCATCTTGAATACTTTTTGGAGCTTTTAAAATTTCAGGAAACTTATTTTTTAAAATAGCTTGCCTTCTAATATATTTATCTATCATTTCATTTCTTTTTACTATATTGGGTTGAACTTCTTTGTTATTTTCTTCCATAATATTATCCTCCCACTTTTAAAATTATCTAAAACAATTATACTATATTTATAAATTTTTGTCAAAATATGTTGGTATGAGGATAGTGTCAATTTTTTTCGGGGAAATTTATTAAAAATTTTATACCCTCAAAATTGCTCTATAACTAAGCTGCATT
>CANRPQ010000025.1 GCA_947632525.1 uncultured Clostridia bacterium | reverse complement strand
ATTTAAATTATAAAAGGAATTTTTTTCTTTTGTTTTAATTAGCATAAAATTTTATTTAAAGTACATAATAATATTAAATACTACAAAATACACTATTTTTATACATTTTTAAAAATATGTATTTTAGTATAAATATATTTAGAAAGGATGTAAGAATATGAGTTACATTAAAAAAATTATTTTATTTTTAGCAATATTATTTGCTAGCTTAATTATTACTACAAGTGTTTCAAATGCTACAACAATTAGAACTGCTACTAATGATGAAACATTAAGAACTGCTTTAGATGCAGCTGTAAGTGGTGATGTAGTTGAAATTACAGAAAACATTTCTTTAAAGAAACCAATTGGAATAACAGACAAAAACATTACAATTGATGCTAAAGGACATTCAATAACAAAAGCCGATGATTGGACTAATTCAGGAAATGACGGTAGCTTTATTTCAGTTGGAGCAGGTGCAAAAGTCACATTAACTAATATAACATTACAAAATAGTGAAAAATATGGTGTACAAGCTTATAACGGTGGTTATGTTATATTAAATGGTGTTAGAATTAATAATTGTGGTTTTGGTGCTGTTTTAGTAAACGCTGGTACTGTTGAAGTTAGAGATTTAACATTAGGTAGAAATGGTAACCCTAATAACAATGGTATAGAAATCGCAAAAGGTTCTACAACTGATGCAGAAAATGTTCCAACAGTAGTTATGAATGGTAAGTTAACATCTACAGAAACAGAAAATGTTGTTTATGTTGCTGAAAATAACCCAACTTTGAAAAATTTTGAAGTTAAAAATGAAGAAGGAACTGAAGATAAAATATTAATAAGTGGTAATACAGTTGTTATAACAGATAAACAAGGTAAAGTTTTATATAAAAGTAATGATATAGGTGATGTAGAAGTTGCTGGTGAAAAATATACTGCACCTAAGAATGAAGATCCTAAAAAAGACGAGACACCTAAAACAGGAACTGAAGATAATTTATTATTATCTGTAACATTAATGACAGCATTAGTATTTGCAGTAGTAACTATAGCAAAAAGAGAAGACTAATTTTTATTTTAGTATGAAGTTTTAAAATATGCCTACATTATAAAAGTAGAAAATAATGTAGGCATTTAAATATTATTTGTGGAGATTAAATATGGATTTTAAAAAAAATAAAAAAATTTTTAAAAGTGTATTCTACATAATTTTAGAATTATGTATGATATTTTCTATTCTATATATTCTAAAATATTGTTATGATATTTATTCAATAAAAAAGGAAAGTAATTTATTAAATGAGATTGCTGTTGAAAATACTGTAGAAGATGAAAATATTGAACCACAAAATACGGAAAATATTGAAAAGCAAGATGACATAAAAGAAGTTAAAACTGAAAGAATGGTTAAGGTAGAAAAGTTGCAAAAGGATAATTCTGATATAGTTGGTTGGATACAGATTGAAAATACAAATATAAATTATCCTGTTTTGCAAGCTTCAGATAATTCTTTTTATTTAACACATAATTATAAAAAACAATATTCAATAAATGGTTCAATTTTTTTAGATAAGGATTATATATGGAGTCCACCTAGCAGTAATTTACTAATGTATGGTCATGATATGCTATTTAGTGATTTAATGAAATATACTAATAAAAGTTTTTATGATAAAAATCCTAATATAAGATTTACTACAGATAAGGAAGATGCAGAGTATGAAATTATAGCTGTATTTTATTCAAGAGTATATTATCAGAATGAAAAAAATGTATTTAGATATTATTACTTTGTAAATAGTAAAAATGAAAAAGAGTATAATGATTTTGTTAAAAATGCAAAAAAGGCATCAATATATGATACTGGCAAAACTGCAAAATATGGAGATCAGTTAATTACACTTTCTACTTGTGCTTATCACACTAAAGATGGAAGGTTTGCAATAGTTGGAAGAAAATCTTAGTTTGTAGCGTTAAAATTACTCACGCACCTCCTTGGTGTCCCCCCTCACCTGTAGGATTGTATAATGTAATTAAAGCTACAACTTGTGGGTCTGAAATAGGTGCTACACCACAGAAAGATGCAATATATTTATTTGTGTTAACACCGTCTTCTGAAGTACCTGTTTTTCCACCTACTCTATATCCTACTACTTGTGCGTTTTTTCCTGTTCCCTCTGCAACAACACTTTCCATCATGCTAAGAATTTCCTTTGCATGTTCATCTGATATAACTCTTTCTCCTAATTTGACTGGTATATCTATTATTTCCCCTGTTTTACTATCAATAATCTGCTTAACTACTCTAGGGGTAATTTTAACACCGCCATTTGCAATTGTACTAACTGCTGTTGCAAGTTGAATTGGAGTGATTTCAAATCTCTGTCCAAATGCATATGTAGCAAGTTCTACTGGTCCTACTTTATTTTCTTTTAAGAAGATACTAGTAGCTTCCCCTGGAAGGTCTATACCTGTTGGATTTAATAGTCCAAATTTTTTTAGATAGCTAAAATAGGTGTGTACACCCAATTTCTGGCCTAGGCCAATAAATACAGGGTTACATGAATTCATAAGTGCTTGCCTTAAAGATTCTGGCCCATGGGGTCTATAATATCTCCAACATTTAATTCTAACTCCTGCAATTTCAATTCCACCTGTGCAGCAAAATTCTCCTTCTTTATCTGGTGTAGTAATTCCCTCTTGTAATGATGCTGAGGCTGTAACTAATTTAAATACTGAACCTGGCTCATATGTATCACTTACTGCCTTGTTTCTCCATAATGACATCATTGACTTATTTCTATCTGCTTGCGACATACTATTCCATGACTCTTTTAGTTCGTCTGTAGAAGGCTCAAATGGCTCATTTAAGTTGTAATTTGGATATCCTGCCATAGCTAAAACATCACCTGTTTTAGGGTTCATAATAATGATATTTCCGCCGTCTGTACATTTATTATCAATACAAACCTCTTTTAAGTACTTTTCTGCAATTCCTTGAATAGTAGCATCTATACTTAATATTAAGTCATTTCCGTCTATTGCTTCTACGTAGTTTTCATGTACATCTTCTATGTCTCCACCTTTTGCATCTGTAAGTCTTTCTATTTTTCCTTTTTGGCCCTTTAGTTGTTCATCATAAACTGCCTCTATTCCGTCTAACCCCTGATTGTCACTTCCTGAAAATCCAATTAGTTGTGAAGCTAAATTATTATATGGATAATATCTTTTGGTATCTTCATCTATATTTACACCTGTTGTAATATTATTATCTTTTAGCCATAGCCTTAATTCTTTTGTTTTTTCCTTATCTACTTTTTTAGCAATAGTTTCAATTGAACTTCTTTTATTTACTTTTTTTAATACGTTTTCATAGTCCAATTCAAAAACATCACTTAACTCTCTAGCAACTTTTTCTTTATTTTCTTTTGCAATATTTCCTGGATTTACTGTTATAGTTTCAACTGTACTGCTTACTGCCAAAATTGTTTTTCCCGTACTATCATATATAGTACCCCTTCGTGGATTAATGCTTCTATCTAGCGTTTGTTGTGTATATGCCATAGACTGTAATTTAGAGCCTTCTCCAAATTGTATCCAACCAATACGAATTGTAAGGCCTAACAAAATGAGCCACAAAATAACAATTTCGTTTCTCATTCTCTTTTTTCTAGTTACACTTCCTGTTTTTTCTTCTATTTTTATTTTTGGATTTTTTAGCTGTTTTTTAAATTTCTTTTTTATTCCTTTTTGCGCTATTTTTTGTTCCTTTTTAGGGTTTATAATTTCTTCTTTCTTTTTCTTTTTAAGTTTTAATATCTGCTTTTTATTTAAAATATCTCTAAAGCTTTTTTTAGGAATTTTCATTTTTGTACTTTTACCTTTCTTTTTTCTTTAAGATTTAAGTATTCTTTTCTTATTTTTATTCATAAAAATCGAAAAAAGACTAAGGTAAGCTTGTTTATTTTAGCTAAATAGCAATATTAAAATCTAAAATATATAAATGGATTATATGTAGCTACTAATAAGAAACATACTGATAAAGCAAATACACCAAAGGTGTATATATTAGATATCACATTGTATGAAACCTTTTCTTTTGTTTTTTTATTTATTTTTGCTAATATTGGCATACTTCCAATAATTCCAATTAATATATATGGTAAAGATGAGAATATATCAAAGTTTAATACAATATTATCTATAATTCCTGAGCTACAATAAACAAACATTTTTTGTAACACCATTCCCATTTGTGAAAAATCTTCTACTCGGAATATCACCCAGCCAATAATTATAAAGAATAATGCATAAAAATGTTGTAAAAATTTTGGTAGTTTATCAATAAGTTTTCCTAAAAATACCTTTTCTATAATAAGAATTACTCCATAGTATATTCCCCATATAACAAAGTTCCAAGATGCTCCATGCCATAATCCTGTTAATAGCCATACTATTAAAATATTTCTAAGCCATTTCAATTTACTAACTCGATTTCCACCAAGTGGTATGTAAACATAGTCTCTAAACCATGTAGAAAGTGATATGTGCCACCTTCTCCAAAAATCTGTTATATTTTTAGCAATGTATGGGTAATTAAAGTTCTCTAAAAAGTGGAATCCAAACATTCTTCCAAGTCCAATTGCCATATCTGAATACCCGCTAAAGTCAAAATAAATTTGTAAAGTGTAGCTAATAGCAGCAAGCCAAAGGCTAACTGTGCCTGTATTTGCTAAATCTCCGGCATATATTGTGTCTGCTATGAGTGCCATTTGATTAGCAATTAATACTTTTTTACCAAGTCCTATAAAAAACCTTTTTAGCCCAATTACTACTTCGCTAAAGGATTCTTTTCTATTTTCTATTTCATCTGCAATTGTTTCGTACCTAACAATTGGTCCAGCAATTAATTGTGGGAATAGTGTAATATACATTCCTAAGTTTATAATATTTTTTTGTGCTGGTACGGTTTTTCTATATACATCAATTACATATGACAAAACTTGGAATGTATAAAAACTAATACCTATTGGCAATGCTAAGTTCATTTCGCCTATATTACTATGAAAAATAGAATTTATATTTTGTATTATAAAATTTCCATATTTGAAGAAACCTATAATTCCCAAATTGAAAATAATATCAATAATCATCCATTTCTTTTTGCTGTATTTTAATTTTTCTATTTTTAGTGCAATAAAATAGTTTACTATAATAGAAAGTAGCATTAATATTACATATACTGGTTCTCCCCATGCATAAAATATAAGAGAAAAAATTAGTAATACAATATTTCTATATTTACGTTTTTTCACTAAAAAATACGTTAAAAGCACTAATGGTAAAAATATAAATAAAAATGTGAAGCTACTAAATACCATATTTTTTGTTTCCCTTCGTTCTATATTTGAATTTAAGATTTTTTAATTTTAGTTTGCTAATTGAAAGTTTCCATTTGTTAAATGGTCTATACTAATTAATAATAAAAATTTATCTATTTTGTTCTTTTTGCAATATTCTTCTGGATTAAATGTTTTTCCAAATTGATTTTGATAATGTCTTAAGTCAATATAATATGTTTTATTAAAATGACTGGCTACTAATCTATCAATTGCATTAGAGTAAGAAGGTGCAATAACTAGCAGATTTTCTTTTTCCGGTTGATTAAAGTCAAATACTACTTCTGCATAGTCTCCACCATAAAATGCGCCATAGTGGTTGTATCCCTTTTCTGTAGAATAGCCATTATTATAGTACATATCTCTATTGCCATAACCTGATAAATATCCATTTACATATACAGTATGTTTTGGAAATTTAAAATCATATACTGTAAATTTTTCTTTATTAGTATATACTGCAGTTGTTCTTGCATTTGAGCCATAGTAATATACAGGAAAAGTTTTAGTCTCAATTGGCTCTAGAACATCCTCACCTGGTAATAATAAATTTATTACATCTTTATATCCTTGATATGAACCTTTATAATTCCAGTGATGATCTGTTTGATAAAAATATTCTTTATACTGGTCATAGCTACTAATTTTTAATCCGTCACATTTAAAGTCTGTAAATACTTGTTTAATATATGTTAAAAATTCATTTTCAGTATCATCAACTTTGTTAAAGTCTATTGATTTGCTAGTATTAACAAAATAAAAATATGAATCAATTCCTTCAAAATGCTTTTGATAAGATGTTGCCATTTTTTTAATTTTGTCTTTATTATTTTTTAGTGACCTACATTTAAATACCATATATGGTGAATCACCGTAATGATACACAGTTCCACCAGATATTGGAATATACTTTATATTTCTAACCTCTTTGGGTTTTTCTTGTTCTTGAACATTTTGCTCTTGCTTATTTTGTTCTTGCTCATCTTTGTTTTGTACATTACTTTCTGATATATTTAAATTAGCTAATATTTTAGTCTGTAAATCTGTTACCTTTTCCGCTTTGCCACTTGTTATTTTTTCTTTAATAGTCTGTCCCCCAACCATTTGATCTGATAAACTGCTTTCTAAGTCTTTTTGATATTTTCCACTGAAAAAATCAGCTAAGCTAAACTTTGGAAATTTGGTTAATGCCCTATTCTCTATAACAGATTGATCCCTTTGACCTCTAATCATAATTCCAATGCAAAATCCAAATATTACAACAAAACTTGCCATTACAAAAATTAAATTAATAATAATATTTTTCTTTTTTATTTCAGTATTTTGCCTACTATTAACTTTTCTGCTTTCTTTATAATGCTGTTCTTTTATTCTTTTTATTATTTTATCATTTGATTTCTTTTCAACTGAATGCTTTCCCATGTAGTTTCCCCTTTGTTTTATTTTTTTATTTATTTTATTACATATAAAAATTCAAGTCAATATTTAATGGTGCACTTTCATTCTATCATTATACTAATGCAGTGGGTTGTTCTTATTTTTTATAAACTTAGTAGATTGACAATTTACATAAGGCAATATATAATATATACATTCACAATTATATTTACCAAATTAAAAATTTAATAGGTAAAGGAGGAAAGTTATTTAGCATACTATAAAACAAATTACAAAATCAACTACGACAGGAGGCAAAAATTATGTCAATAACTTTGGAAGAAGCCCTACGGCAAGGAATAGTCAAGATAGGAGACTATGTTGACTATAGACCAAAATTGGGAAGATGTGTTCTGACAGGAGAACAAACTGGCTGGAAAGAAGACCAAAAATTTGAAACAGAAGAGCTTGGTTGGAGGCTTGATAAGTTCCAAGGGGACTTGGTCTTGATTGCCTCGAAGCCCACGAGCGCGCTATGGCTTCAAGGAGGAACTGGCTATAAAGAAGGGTTATTAGCGATGGATACATTATGCCGAAGCGCCTATTCTAATCCGCACTTTAGCAAGAAAGTTATACCTATGACAGAAGAAATGCAAAAGGAAATAGGCAGAAAATATGTTACAAGAGAATCATATTGGCTAGGCTCGGCTGCAGTCGTTACCTGCTATGACTATGCTTGCTGGGGGTTTGGTTACGTGGACGGCAGTGTTGTTGATGTTGTCTATGCGAACAGCAGACCCTTAGTTAGTCCGTATAGCGATGAGCTCAACGGATGCTACGGGGTTCGTCCCGCAGTTTATCTTAAGTCTAAAATCCAGTTAAAAGAGGGTTCAGGGACGAAGAGTGACCCATGGAAACTCATTGGCACCGAGGAGAAGGTTGATTAAGTATGTAAAATTTTCCAATGAAGAGCTAATTGTTCTTCTCAACAAAACAAGCCTAGCATAAAAGCTAGGCTTGTTTTGTTAATTAATCAGGCTAATATATGAGACTCCGTATTTGAAGTAGGGAATTGTATTAAGTGTAGTAGGAGTGACATTGCTGGGTATATTAATTGTTGTTGAGAAAAAGCAAATTTATTAAAATCATGCATTAGTAGAATAAAAGTGCAGACCGCACAGTGTTTGAGCGAAGCGAGCATGAAGCACCTCTCTTTTATTCCGTGCCAAGAAATCTTTGATTTCTTGTGCACAATAGAAGGTGTGACAGCAAGGTCAAACGTTATTCTACTAATGCATGATTATTATAATTTAAAAAAATGAATTTGTAATTTTATCAATTATTTGTTGGAACCAACTTTTTTCTTCTGTTACTACTACTTGCTCACTTGCTGGCTCTACATAGTCTTTTTTAGGAAGATTAACATATACTTTTTGAGAATCATCTAATTTTTTCATTCCTAGCTTACTACTAGCTGACTTTTCTATATTAGCTAAGTTAAGGCTGTTTTGAATACTAATTTTTAATTGTGCATTTTCTTTTTGTATAACACCTAACTCTTTTTTTAATGATTCCCTTTCATTAAATTGTTTTGTAATAAGTGAGTTTCTATAACTTATGGCAAATAAAATACTAAATCCTACTAAAATGTATATCACAGCTTTTGCGTGTGGCTTTAAGCTATTTTTTTGCTTTGATTTTTGTTTTGGTTTTTTCTTTAACGTAGATTTTTTCTTTTTTGAGTAGGGATTTTTAGGTGGCTCATATTCTGGTTTTAATTTTCTTGGGCTCGTTTCATATTGGTACCCTGCCATTCTTGAGCTATATGCCATAAGTTTCACCTCCTTTATCTTTTGCTAATTTGTTTATTGATTTTCTTTATCTAATCTCTCAAAAATTCTTACTTTTGCACTTTTTGATCTTGTATTTCTTTTTTGTTCTTCTTCAGTTGCAATAATAGGCTTTTTATTTATAATTTTTCCAAAAGATTCATAACCACATATGCAATATGGTAATCCACTTGGGCAAGTACATTTTCCTTGTAAATCAACCATTGCATTTTTTACTGCTCTATCTTCTAATGAATGAAATGTTATAACTACTAATCTACCATGTTGTTTTAAACAATGTACACTATTTAAAATAGTTTGATATAATGGTTTTATTTCATTATTCACTTCTATTCTGATAGCTTGAAATGTTCTTTTAGCTGGATGTCCGTCCTTCTGTTTTGCCTTTGGAATAGATTTTTCTATTATATCTACCAATTCTTTTGTTGTTTCAATTTCCTTTTCCTTACGAGCTTTACAAATATTTTTGGCAATTTGTCTGCTAAATTTTTCTTCACCGTATTCCCATAAAATGCTTACTAATTTTTCTTCTGAATAAGTATTAACTATCTGTTTGGCTGTAATTCCAGTTGAAGTATCCATTCTCATATCTAAAGGACCTTCCTCCATATAGCTAAACCCTCTAGCTTTTTCATCTAACTGGTATGATGAAACTCCTAAATCTAATAAAATACCGTCAACTGCTTCTATTTGAAGTTTATCTAAAATATTTTTAATATCATCATGGTTTCCATGTATATAAGTAACATTATTATATTCTCTTAATTTTTTTGAGGCAGCCTCTAATGCTTCATTATCTTTATCAATTCCAATAAGTCTTCCATTTTTAGATAAGTTTTTCACAATTTCTAAGCTATGGCCTGCTCCACCTAATGTTCCGTCTATATAAATTCCATTTGGATTTATATTAAGTGCTTCTATACATTCTTTTAACATTACTGGCTCGTGCTTAAATTCCATTTAAACTTGTTCCTTTCTTCAGCAATGTAATTCATTTTCAAACAAATAGCACAAGCAGTTGGTATTTGCATACCAACTGTAATGCTATATTCTCTTTAGTAAATTTATAACTTTACTTTAGTGTACGTACTTATCTTTTCTTTTGAAATTGAAATCTTTTGTGAAAATTTCATATTTCATCTTTTGTATACCATTAATTTTTCATTGGTAAAATTTTGATATTTTATCTTTTGTATCTTGAAATTTTATCTTTTGTGTTTTATATAAACTTTTGCAAGTTATATACCAAGCATTGTCATATTTTCAGCAATTTCATCTGCTGAGATATTTTCATCACTATTGTAAGATTTCCATTTTTCTTTATTCCAAATTTCAATTCTGGTACCTACACCAATAATTACAGCATCTTTTTCTAATTTTGCATATTCACGTAAGTTTGCTGCTATTAAAAATCTGCCCTGTTTATCCATTTCACATTCAATAGCACCAGATAAAAAGAATCTTACAAAGTCTCTAGCATTTTTATTGGTAAGTGGAAGTGCTTTTAATTTTTCTTCAAAGTTAGCCCATTCTGTTTGTGAAAAGCCAAATAAGCAACCATCTAAGCCTTTGGTTATAATAAATTTTTCTCCCATATCTTCTCTAATTTTTGCAGGTAATATTAATCTGCCTTTTACATCTAGAGAATGCTCATATTCGCCTATTAACACTTTTCATCACCTCGCTAACATTTTACTCCACTTTTCACCACTTTGCTCCACTTCAATTAAATTTTAATACAATATATAGAAAATAGCAAGCATTTTTTTAAAAAAGTTATAATTTTTTTGAAAAAATTATAAAACTGTGTAATACTAAAAAGCCCTGTGATTTCTCACAGGGCTTTTTAGGACGGTTTACTGCTTTTGCTTTTTTTGCTGAGCGTCTTTTTTCTGGCTTCTGTCCAGAGTTTGCAAAATTTTGAAATATTTCGCAACACTCAGGCAATCAGATGCATCCTTCTTAGGCGCTTTCGTGGCCGTCATTTTTTTCACCTCCGTCTATTTCTGACGTATTGTTAATGCTTAGCTGAAACTTGAGGTACCTATAAAATTTCCATATAGGAAATAATATTATTTTTATTATAACTTAAATTTACATAAAAATCAAGCTTCTTAAATTGTAAATTCATAAATGCCAGTAATAACAATATGTTAAAACTGGCATTTATAATAATATTATACCTCTAAAATTATTGGTAAAATCATAGGGTTCCTTTTTGTTTTTTCAAAAATATAGTCTCTTAGATCATCTTTTAAAGTAGATTTAATTGTTGACCAATCACTAATATGATTTTCTTCTAGCTTACGTACTTCTTCACGAATTACCTTTTTTAAGTCATCCATTAAGTTTTCTGATTCTCTTACATATATAAATCCTCTAGAAACAACATCTGGTCCAGATATTATTTCTCCCGTATTAGCATCCATTCCCATTACAATTATTATTAATCCGTCTTGTGATAAATGTTGTCTATCACGAAGAACAATATTTCCTACATCTCCTACGCCTAATCCGTCTACTAATATTTTTCCGCTTGGAACAGAATTAGTTAATTTTGCTTCATTTTCATTTAGCTCTAATACTCTACCATTATTCATTATAAATATATTTTTTGCTTCTATACCTATTTTTTTTGCGGTATCACTATGAGCCATTAGTTGCCTATATTCACCATGAACAGGTATAAAATATTTTGGTTTTGCTAATGTTAAAATCAACTTTTGCTCTTCTTGACAGGCATGACCAGATACGTGAACATCTTCTAATGAGCTATATATTACTTCTGCACCAATTTTCATTAAGTCATCAATAACTTTAGATACTAATTTTTCGTTTCCTGGAATTGGAGTTGCAGAAATTATAACCATATCATTTGGCGTAATAGTTACTTTTTTGTGTTCGCCATTTGCCATTCTTGTTAAAGCTGACATTGCTTCTCCTTGGCTTCCTGTAGTAATTATTACTAATTGGTCATCTCTATAATTTTTAATATTATCTATATCAATAAATACATTATCTGCCTCTTTGATATACCCTAAGTCCCTTGCTGCTTCAATCATATTTTGCATACTTCTACCACAAATTGCAATTTTTCTTCCATATTTTACAGAAGAATTTACAATTTGTTGTACACGGTGTACATTTGATGCAAATGTTGCTACTACTATTCTCTTATTGTTGTTTAAAAATAATTTATCAAAAACTTCCCCTACAGAACTTTCTGACATTGTAAAACCTTTTCTTTCACTATTAGTGCTATCAGAAAGCAATGCTAGTATTCCTTTGTTTCCAAGTTCTGCAATTCTTCCTAAATCTATTACCTTATCGTCAATTGGTGTATAGTCTATTTTAAAGTCTCCTGTATGAAGAACTGTTCCCACTGGTGTGTGAATAGCAAGCATAACAGAGTCTGGTATGCTATGGTTACTTCTTATAAATTCTACTTTCATTTTACCAAAATTAACTGTTTGTCCATGCTCTACTACATGTATTTTGGTACTTCTTAGTAATTTATGCTCTTCTAGTTTATTTTTAATTAACGCAACTGTTAATTTAGTAGCATAAATTGGAATATTTATTTGTTTTAAAATGTATGGTATAGAACCTATATGGTCCTCATGTCCGTGAGTAATAATTAACCCTTTTACCTTTTCTTGATTTTTTATTAAATAAGTAATATCAGGTATTACTAAATCTACACCTAGCATATTATCTTCTGGAAACTCTAATCCGCAATCAACTAATATAATTTCATCTTCATATTCAAAAACAGTGATGTTTTTTCCAATCTCTTCTAATCCACCTAGTGGAATAATTTTTAAATTTGATTTTTTAAAATTAAAACTCATTCTATCCTGTTTATTTGTTCTTGGATGTTCATTTGCAGTTCCTTTTCTTTCTGTTTTTTTGTTAGATGCTATTTGGTTCGTTCTTCTTGGTAAACTTTTTCTCTTTACCTCATTTGTTTTTAATTCATTTGCCATTTAGTTTTATCTCTCCTATCTCTTTCTTTTATATATATTTTAAAACGCAGAAGAAAAGCGAATATAATTCGCTTTTAAATAAAAGTTACACTTTTATATTTTCATATTTTTTCAACTCTCTATTGAAAATATGAATCATTTTTTCATTTTTTATACAATAAATGAATATGTTATTTCAATTTCCGCACTTAAAACATATTCTAACGGTTATTATTATACTATCATTTTCTTATTTTGTCAAATTAAAAGTCTCGGAGAGTTAATTAACTCTCCGAGATTTCTTTTCGACAAACTTGACTCTGCCCATTTTTTTGATGTCTCTGACAATTGCATCCAGCATAGGAGATTTCACCTCAAAGAGGAGTCTTCCCATTTTCTGAGCCTGCATAGTCATGAGGTAGAATTCAATCTCACTGATGAGATTTCTAGAAATGTTACTGGAGATTCTCTCCGCCAACATTCCTTTACGAATTTGGTATATCCGAATTCTAGGCATAGTATTTGCCACCTTTCAAAAAATTTTGATATACCTTAATTATAACCCATTTTTACAAATTTTTCAAGTTTTAGATTATTCCCTGTTGTTGATATGCATCTATTAACCAGTTACCCATATATAATTGGATACATGGTACTAGTACAACTACTACTAGGAAGATTAATAGTATTCCAACAAATGAGTAAGAAATTTCTGGTAATACTTTCATAATCTTGTCTAGGCTGTTGTTGATATCTTGATCCATATAATCTAATAGTTTTTCCATCATCTCTGATAAGTCTGTTTGCATACCTATTTTTAACATTTCAATTTCCATAGATTTGCATAGTCCAGAGCTTTCAAATGGTTCTATCCAAGAGCCACCTATTAAAATGTTATTTATAGATGTTTCTACTATAGAAAGCATTACGTAGTTCTTTACAACTGATTTACTAACTTCTAGTGCATCTTGAATTCTCATTCCATTTTGTAAGTTTAAAAGCATTGCTCTCATTAGTCTAGAAAAGTCAATTCCAAAAATCAATCTTCCAAAAACTGGTGCTTTATATTTAAAATAATGCCAATTATATTTTCCTTTTGGAGTATTAATATATCCTACAATAGATAGTACAACAATTGCAATAAATCCTACTGGAAGATACCAATATACTTTTAGCCAGTCTAGGAAGTGCATAAACGACTGCGTTATTTGTGGTAATTCCATTGATGTACCCATTTGGTCAAATACATCTTGAATTGCTGGTAATATAAATATTGTACCTACAATTAACAATACTAAAATTGCAACAAATTGAGCAATATTTGGTATTAAAATACTTTTTATTTTTCTATTTCTTGTTGTAGTATCATCCAAATATCTTACTGCTTGTGATAATGATTTTGTAAGTGAACCTGAAAGTTCTCCTACCCTAATCATATTAATATAAATATATGGAAAAATATTAGAATAGTACTCCATAGTAGTATACATATATTCTCCTGCTTCTACACCTGCTAGAATATCTTCTAACACTCCTCTAAAAGATAAGTTTTCTGTACTATTAATAATTGTACTTAAAGCATGAATATTGTTAAAGTTAGCTTTCTTCAATAAATAGAAGTTTTGTGTAAAAACCATAACATCACGAATTGTAATTCTTTGCCCTGTAGATAGAGCTAAATTCATCTTTTCTCTAATACTTGGTCTTGCTGTATCTCTTCCTTGTAAAATATTTGATGAATTGGCTGTTTTCATTACATCGTCGATATCAATAACATTTCTTCTATTAACACGTGCTTTTCTACTTTTATATGCAACCTGAACAACTTCAATTGGTAATAGGTCATTATGTTTCAGCTTTTTAATTAGATTGTTTTTGCTAGATTCTTCTACCCTATTTCTTACAATTTGTCCTTGCTTAGTTACAGCCTTGTATACATATTCTGGCAACTTTTTTCCCTCCTTTTTAGTTATTTAATGTATAAATTTTTTTAATTTGTAATTCTATCTTTATTTTGGTTATCTTTCTTAATTTTTAATTGCATAATTGTTCTATTTAAAATTTCAATATTCTTTTCTTCGATTTGTGATTTTGCTTGGTCTAATGTGATTCTATCTTCTACAAAAAGTTCTGCTAATGAATTAATTAATCCTATGCTTCCTTTATCTGATGCACTTTGTATAGCATCTTCTATTTCAGCAACACTAATTTTTTCTTTACGGATAATTCCTGATATAATATTATCAACTACCATAACCTCTGGTACTAAAACTAAAGAGCCGTCTTTTCCTTTTAAAAGCCTTTGAGATACTACTAGCTTTAATAAAGAAGCAATTAAGTATTTAACAGTTTGTTGGTCTCTTACATCATAAAAGTTAATCATTCTGTCAATAGTTTCTGCACAAGATTTGGTATGTAGTGTTCCTATTACTAAATGTCC
>CANRPQ010000024.1 GCA_947632525.1 uncultured Clostridia bacterium | reverse complement strand
TACCATATGAAAAAGTAAATTCTAGAAAAGTATATGGAAATGAATCTTCTTATAAATCTTTTAGAACAAATAAAAAGGTTAATTATACACCAAGCCAAGTTAAAAATGTATATGTAAGCAATATTAATACAAATAGTGCAAAAGTTAGCTGGTCAAGTGTAAGCAATGCAATTGGATATAAAGTATATTTATCTGAAAATAATGGAAGTTATAGACTTATAGGTTCAACTATTTATAGTTATTTTAATATGACAGGACTATATGCTAACACAAATTATAAAGTACAAGTAGAGGCATATAACAATGTAAATGGTAAAGAATATACAGCAACAAAATCTAGTGCAATATCATTTAAAACAAGTAAAAATATTGACTATACACCAAGCCAAGTTAAAAATGTATATGTAAGCAATATTAATACAAATAGTGCAAAAGTTAGTTGGTCAAGTGTAAGTAATGCGATTGGATATAAAGTATATTTATCTGAAAATAATGGAAGTTATAGACTTATAGGTTCAACTATTTATAGTTACTTTAATATGACAGGATTATATGCTAACACAAATTATAAAGTACAAGTAGAGGCATATAATAATGTAAATGGTAAAGAATATAAAGCAACAAAATCTAGTGCAATATCATTTAAAACAAGTACAACTTCAGGATCATCTAGCAACAATAGTTCAACCAGTAAAAAACCAGGAATAACAACAGGACTTAGTGTACAAGTAAAAAATATAAATGAAGCTTATTTAAGTTGGCTACCAGTAGACGGAGCATATGGCTATGAGGTTTGGCTTGCAGAAAAAAATGGAACTTTTAAACATGTAAAAGATGTATATAAAAATAGTGCAATATTAACAAGTTCAGAACTTGACTATTCAACTGAATACCAAGTAAAAGTAAAAACATTTGCTTATGATATATATGGCAATAAAAAATATGCTGATTACTTTTCTGTAACAAAAAGCTTTAAAACAGGAAGTTATAACACAACTCAAAACAGCTCAGTAGTTGGAAAAGTTAATGGATTAACTCAATATGTAGTAGGCAACACAGTTTATTTAAATTGGAATCAAATTTATGGTGCCGAAGGATATGAAATAGACTTTACAGTTCCTGGAGTTCCAGGTAGTACAAAACTTACAAGTAAAACAAATTCTAAAGCAATAAGTGGAGTGCTTGACAAAAACTATTATTATACAGCAAGAGTAAGAGCATATAAAACAGTTAATGGAACTACATATTATGGAGAATGGTCTAATGTAATACAATTTAAAGCAAAATAAAATTTTAAATAAAGCAAAAAAGTAATAATAAAATACACCTCAAAATGTTATAAAAGTTCTAACATTTTGGGATGTATTTTTTATTAACTAAAATTAGCATTAAATATTTATTAATTGAATTGAAAAAAATATAAAAGTAAAATATAATTACTATATTAAGCAAAAGTAGATTTACAAGGAGGAAGTAAATGTCATACATCCAATTTAAAAATGTAATAAAAGAATATAAAATGGGAGAAGTTTCAATTAAGGCACTAGATAAAACTAACTTTGAAATAGAAAAAGGAGAACTAACAATTATTGTAGGACCAAGTGGAGCAGGAAAAACTACAGCATTAAATATCTTAGGTGGAATGGATAGTGCAACTGACGGAAAAGTTATTATAGATAACAAAGAAATTAGCTCTTTAAAGGAAAAAGAATTAATAAAATACCGTAGAGAAGACATTGGATTTGTTTTTCAATTCTATAATTTAGTGCAAAACCTAACTGCGTTAGAAAATGTAGAACTTGCTACACAAATATGTAAGAAACCATTAAATCCAAAAACAATATTAAAGAAAGTAGGTCTACAAGATAGAATGAACAATTTCCCTTCACAACTATCAGGTGGAGAACAGCAAAGAGTAGCTATCGCAAGAGCCATAGCAAAAAATCCTAAACTTCTATTGTGCGATGAACCAACGGGAGCATTAGATTATAAAACAGGAAAACAAATTTTACAACTATTACAGGATACTTGTAGAAAAGAAAAAATGACAGTAATTATTATTACACATAATCAAGCATTAACACCAATGGCAGACAGAGTAATACATTTTAAAAATGGAACAGCTTATGACATACAAGTAAATCAAAATCCTACGCCAATTGAGGAGATTGAGTGGTAAAATGAAAAAAGCACTATTAAAAGATACCATAAAGGAAATAGTAAATAATTTTAAACGATTTATTTCGCTTTTATTAATCGTTTTATTAGGCGTGGGATTTTTTTGTGGAATTAAGGCTACTAGCCCAGATATGAAAAATATAATAGATGTATATTTTGATGAAAAACAAGTAATGGATATACAGGTTTTATCCACATTAGGACTAACCAATAGTGATATAGAAGAACTTAAAAAAATTGAGGGAATAGAGAACATAGAAGAAAGCTACTCTACAGATGCTATTATTATTAGTAATGAAGAAGAGCTTGTAGTAAAGCTTATGGCAATGCCAAAACTAATCAACCAAGTAAATATAATTGAAGGAAGACTACCAAATAATAATAAAGAATGTATAATAGAACCAAGTTTTCTATTAGAAACAAAACATCAAATAGGAGATAAAATAACAATTAAAGTAGAAGATACACAAGATGAAGACGGAAATAATAAACCACTATTAAAAGAAAATGAAGTCACAATTGTAGGAACCGCAAATTCACCATTATATATATCAAGAGATAGAGGAACAACAAAATTAGAATCTGGAAAAATTAGTTACTATATGTATGTTCCACTTGAAAATTTTGATACAGATATTAGTACAGTAGCATATATAACAGTAAAAGATGCAAATAATTTAAAAACATATAATACAAAATATGAAGAAACAGTAGAAGAAGTAGAAGATAAAATTAATAATATTACAGAAGAAAGAGAACAAGCAAGGTATAAAGAAATTTATGAAAAAGCAAATAAAAAAGTACAAGATTCCCAAAAGGAATTAGATAAGCAAAAACAAAAAACAGAAAATGAAATTAAAAATGCCAAAAATGAAATAGAAAATGCAAAAGAACAACTTGAAAAAGGAAGAATAGAGCTAGAAAATAAAATGGCTTCTACAAATAAACAATTAGCAGAAGCAAAAGAAAAACTAAAAAAATCAGATACAGAATTAACAAAAAATGAAGAGGCATTTATTAAGGAAAAGAAAATGGCAGAGGCAGAAATACAAAAAGCACAGGAACAATTAAAAGCTTTACAACAACTAGAACAAATGAATCCAGGAACTCAAACAGAACTAATTGAAACTATAAAATTAAAGATAGAAACAGCACAAAATCAGTTACTACAAAACGAGCAACAATTAGCAAAAGCAAGAGAAACATTGAATGAACAAAAAATAAATCTTGAAAACAAAGAAAAATCAGCAAATCAAGAATTTGTAAAAGCACAAAATGAATTAAATATTGCACAAGAAGAAATTAAGACTAATGAAGCAAAGTTAAACACTGAAAAGAAAAAGGCAGATAAAGAAATACAAAAAGCACAAGAAAAAATAGATGAGGCTAAAACAAAACTAAAAGATATAAAAAAGCCAGAGTGGTATGTTTTAAATAGAAATCAAAATGTTGGATATGTAAGTTACTTACAAGAAACCGATAGAATTAACAACATTGCTAAAGTATTTCCAGTAGTATTTTTTGTAGTAGCAGCATTAATAAGTTTAACTTCTATGACAAGAATGGTAGAAGAACAAAGAGTACAAATAGGCACACTAAAAGCATTAGGATATAACAAAAGGCAAATTGCATGTAAATATATTATATATGCTTCTTTAGCAACAATTGTAGGTGGATTAATAGGAATGACAATAGGATTTAATTTAATTCCTAAAATTATTTGTGGCATGTATGGAATGATGTACACATTGCCAGAAGCAGTGCTAGAATTCAATATGGAATATGCAATTTATGGAATGATAGTAGCAATATTATGCACAGTTGGTGCAACAATATATACATGTGTAAAGGAATTAAATAACACCCCTGCAAATTTAATGAGACCAAAAGCACCAAAACCAGGTAAAAGGGTTCTAATAGAAAAAATATCATTTATTTGGAAACGACTTAACTTCACACAAAAAGTAACAGCTAGAAATATATTTAGGTATAAAAAAAGATTTTTAATGACAATTATTGGCGTGGCAGCATGTACATCACTAATTATAGCAGGTTTTGGATTACGTGATGCAGTAGGAAATATGATACCGTCTCAATATGGAGAAATTTTTACGTATAATGTAGAAATTACTTTAAAAGATACGCTAAAAGAAAAAGAAATAGATAACGAATATGAAAAAATAGCAAATAAAGAACAAATTAAAAATAGCATAAAAGCTAACATGCAATCAGTTAATATAATAAAAAATGAAAATAATCAAAGTATACAATTAATAGTTCCAGAAGATAAAGAAAAATTACATGACTTTATAAAACTACGTGATAGAACAAAAAAAGAAGATGAATATGTATTAAATAACGAAAGCATTATAATTACTGAAAAAATTGCTAAATTATTAGATATTAAAGAAAATGAAATTATTACAATTGAAAATGCAGATAAAGAGCAAGTACAAGTAAAGGTTGATAAAATAACAGAAAATTATTTAAGACACTATATATATATGACACAAGAACTATATGAAAAACTATATCAAAAGGAAATTAAACCAAACACAATACTTTCTATTACAGACAATTTAACACAAGAACAGGAAAATGATTTAGGAAAAGAAATACTAAAAGATAAAGATGCTATTTCTGGTGTTTCATTCACATCAACTACAACAGATATCTTTTCAGAAGTAATGGATAATATGGGAATGGTGGTATGGATTTTAATCATTGCAGCAGGACTGCTAGCATTGGTGGTACTATACAATTTATCCAACACCAACATCAGTGAAAGAATTAGAGAACTTGCAACAATCAAAGTTTTAGGGTTCTATGATAGAGAAGTATATGAATATATAGGCAAAGAAATGATTATTTTAACAATAATAGGTATGATACTAGGGTTGGTTGGTGGATTATTATTAACTAACTTCATTATTAAAACTTGCGAATTAGATGTATTAATGTTTGACCCAAAAATCAAAGTTTCAAGCTATTTATATGGAATTGGAATAACTGCAATATTTGCAGCAATTGTAAACATTGCAACATACTTTTCATTAAAAAAGATTAATATGATTGAATCTTTAAAAAGTGTAGAATAAATAATTCCCAAGCAGATGCAAAAAAATAAAAATTCCGCGGAAATACTTGACAGTATGCCATATAATATGATATACTAAACAACTGTAAGCCGCCTGAGTCGGGCAACTAAATATTACTATATAGTAATTGCCTTGTTATTTATGCTTAGCGAGTATACGAAAATGGGAGGTGTACTAAAAATGTACGCAATTATTGAAAGCTGTGGAAGACAATACAAAGTAGCACAAGGAGATGTAGTATTCTTCGAAAAATTAGATGCTGAAGAAGGTAAAAAGGTAACTTTTGATAAAGTTGTTCTAGTATCTGATGACAAAAAAGTAGAAGTTGGAGCTCCTTATGTTAAAGGTGTTAAAGTAGAAGGAAAAGTAGTTTCTCATGGTAAAGGTAAAAAAATCCTAGTGTACAAATATAAAGCTAAAAAGAATTATAGAAGAACACAAGGACATAGACAACCATATACAAAAGTAGAAATTACAAATATAAAAACAGCTAGTGAAAAAGCAGAAGTTAAAGAAGCATCTGCAAAGCCAGCAACAAAAACAACTACTAAAAAAACAGAAACAACTAAAAAAGAAGCTTAATTAAATATAATCGGTAAAACTATTAAAATAGAAAATACCCTATATAAAAATTGAAGGGAGTGAAAATAGGATGGCACATAAAAAAGGTCAAGGTAGTGTTAAAAACGGAAGAGATAGTGAGTCTAAACGTTTAGGTCTTAAAAGAGCAGACGGACAAATCGTTCCTGCTGGAAACATATTAGTAAGACAAAGAGGAACTAAAATTCATCCAGGTACTAATGTTGGTATTGGTAGTGATGATACTCTTTACGCTAAAGTAACAGGAAAAGTAAAATTTGAAAGACTTGGCAGAGATAAAAAGAAAGTTAGCGTTTATCCTGTAGAAAAGGAAACTGCAACAAAATAACAAGAAAAAATGGCTCCATAGTAATAACTATGAGAGCTCTTTTTTAAATTTTAAATACACTTGTAAAACTGATAAATATTCAGTATAATAAATATGCAAATTAAATAAAATTAATATAAATAAAAATAAGTAAGGAATGTGAATGCTATGGAAGAAAAGAAAAAGCGTATGTTAACAGGTGATAGGCCAACAGGTAGATTACATATAGGTCATTATTTTGGCTCATTAAAAACCAGAGTTGAAATGCAAAATAGTGGACAATATGATCCATATATTTTAATTGCTGATGTTCAAGCCTTAACAGATAATTTTAATAATCCAGAAAAAGTTAGAAAAAATGTAAGAGAAGTAATACTAGATTATTTATCAATAGGAATTGACCCTGAAAAAACTACAATATATATTCAATCAATGATACCAGAAACAGCTGAATTAACAGTATTCTATTCAAATCTAGTAACAATTGCAAGACTAGAACGAAACCCTACTGTAAAAACTGAAATAGCTCAAAAAAGAGAAATATTCGGAGAAAGTGTTACTTACGGATTTTTAGGTTATCCTGTAAGCCAAGCTGCAGATATTACAGTAGTAGACGGTGCTGTAGTTCCTGTAGGGGAAGATCAACTTCCATTAATAGAACAATGCAGAGAAATTGTTAGAAAATTCAACAGCATTTATGGAGAAACTTTAACAGAACCAGAACCTATACTTTCAGCAAACAAAAGAATTAAAGGATTAGACGGAAATGAAAAAATGGGAAAATCTTTAGGAAATGCTATTTATTTAGCAGATACTGAAGAGGAAGTTAATAAAAAAATAATGAGTGCTGTAACAGATCCTGAAAGAATAAAAAAAGATGATCCGGGACATCCTGATGTTTGTATGGTTTATTATTATCATAAATTATTTAGTAATCCAGATGAAGTTAAATGCGTTTGCGAAGAATGTAAAGCAGGTGCACGAGGCTGTGTTGCTTGTAAAAAACAATTAGCTAATAATGTAAATAAATTTTTAAATCCTATACGTGAAAAAAGAAAATATTATGAAGAGCACCCTGAACTAGTTGAAAAAATACTAATTGAGGGAACTAAAAAAACGAAACAGACAGCAGAAGAAACAATGAAAAAAGTTAAGAAGGCTATGAAGTTAAACTATTTTGAAAAGTAATTATACATAATTGCAACAAAAAGGAGAAATATAATGTTTACAGACTATGTAAAAATAATTGCAAAGGCAGGAAATGGCGGAGACGGAGCCGTTTCTTTCCGTAGAGAAAAATATGTAGCTGCTGGTGGACCTGACGGTGGAGACGGAGGAAGAGGCGGAAATGTATATATGCAAGTTGATTCAGATAAGAACACATTGATTGATTTTCGTTATCAAAAAAAGTTTAAAGCAGAAAATGGAAAAAATGGAGAAGGAGCTAATAGGTATGGAAAAAGCGGAGAAGACCTTATAATAAATGTGCCATTAGGAACAATAGTTAAAGATGCAGAAACAGGTACAGTATTAGCAGACTTATCCGAACCAGAACAAAGGGAATTAATTTTAGCAGGTGGAAGAGGTGGAAAAGGAAACTCTCACTTTGCTACTTCAACCAGACAAGCACCTCACTTTTCACAAGAAGGAGAAAAAGGACAAGAAAAAGAACTAATACTTGAACTAAAACTATTAGCTGATGTAGGATTATTAGGTTTCCCTAATGTAGGTAAATCAACATTATTATCCATTGTAACAGATGCAACACCAAAAATAGCTGATTACCATTTTACAACATTGGAGCCAAATCTAGGTGTTGTAAAAGGTGAATATGGAGATAGCTTTGTAATTGCAGATATACCAGGAATTATTGAAGGAGCAAGTAAGGGTGTAGGACTTGGAATTCAATTTTTACGCCATATAGAAAGAACAAGATTATTACTTCATGTTATTGATGTATCAGGTATAGAAGGGAGAAACCCAGTAAAAGACTTTGAAACAATTAATGAAGAATTAAGGCAATACAGTGAAAAATTAAGTCAAAGGAAACAAATAATAGTTGCAAATAAAATAGACAGCATGCAAGATGCTAGTTTATATGAAGAACTTGAAAAAATGGCAAAACAAAAAGGATTAGAAATTTACAAAATATCAGCAGCAACAAAACAAGGCGTAAAAGAATTAATGACAAGAGTATCAGAAGTATTAAAAACATTGCCAAAAGAAGACTTAATAGAAATTGAAAAAGAAAAGAAAATTTATACTATAGAAGACAAAGATGAAATAAGTGTAAAAAAAGAAAATGGCGTTTATATTGTTTCTGGAATTGCAGTAGAGAAATTAATGAGAACAATTAACTTAGAAGATAATGAATCATTACACTATTTTCATAGAAGGCTAAATGAATTAGGAATTAACCAACGACTAAAAGAATTAGGAATAAAAGATGGTGATTGGGTACAAATTTCAGATTATGAATTAGAATGGGAAGATTAAAATATGAAAAAATGTCAAAAATTTGTTTGACATTTTTTTGTTTGTATGATATTATATAAAAGGATGAAGATAAAAATGCTATTAATAAATTTAAAATAAAATAAGGAGTGATGTAAAAATGCCAAGAAAAGCAAAAGATCCAACAGCAATTAATAAAAGAGAAAAGGCAATTCTAAAATTTATTCAGAAAGAGATTGAAGAAAATGGATATGCTCCATCAGTAAGAGAAATAGGTAAAGCAGTAGGGCTAAAATCAACAGCTACTGTTCACACTTATTTAGCAGGACTTGTGAAAAAAGGTTATATAAAAAAGGAAGAGCAAAAAGGTAGAACCTTAAGACTACTAAAAGGTGGAAATGGTGAAGATTTAACCAAAAAGAATGAACAAAAAAATTATTATACTGGAAAAGAAATGGTAGAAGTTCCAGTAATAGGCAAAATTACAGCAGGTGAGCCAATTTTAGCAGTAGAAAATATTACAGATACTTTCCCAATTCCTATAGATTTTGTTGGAAACAGTGAAAGCTTTATGCTTACAGTTCGTGGGGAAAGTATGATTGAAGCAGGTATTTTAAGTGGAGATTATATCCTAGTAAAAAGGCAAAATACTGCAGAAAATGGTGAAATAGTAGTTGCCTTAATAGGAGATGAAGCAACAGTTAAAACTTTTTATAAAGAAAAAGATCATATTAGATTACAACCTGAAAACAGCACAATGGACCCAATAATTGTTCCAACTTGTGAAATTCTAGGAAAAGTAGCAGGTGTATTTAGAAAACTTTAATAACTTTAAATTTATTAAGAAGGGGAGAAATTAAATGGACTACTTAGATATATGGTTTTTTGATAGGCGTCCAAGGATGAAAGTATTCTTTTGCTATTTACTTATATTTGTTGCATTTTTTATATTTTCAGATTTTATGATGTATGCCTATACAAAATCATTGTATAAACCAATGAAAAGTTATGAAGTAAATATTATATCTCCAGAAGTTACTGTAGAAGTTGCGGAAGCATCTAACGTAAATGGTAATGTAAAGGGAAAAGTTAAAAATACAACAGGTGATATTGTAGAAGATAAATACCTTAAATTTGATTTTTATACAGATAGAAATACAAATGTGGGAACAAAGTACCTAAAATTAGATAAGTTATATGAAGGGGAAGAGCAAAAATACGAACTAGGCTTTAGATATGACAATGTTACTTCTGTTGAAGTTAACATGGTAGATGTGGCAGATATAGAAAAAGCTACAGAAGAAGAATTAAAAATTGACCCAGTATATGGACCAGCAGGATTAATAAGTGCTGTCATTTTAGGATATTTCCTATTATAATTGTATATATGATAAAAAAATGGATAAAATGAAGTATGTAAAATCGTACTTCATTTTTATTGTATATGAAAAATTGAAAATAATAGCTATACAATGGGGTTAAGTAGTTATCATTTATAAATAACAACACATTTTTTTAAGAAAAATAAAAAAATACATTGCTATTTTATAATACTTGTAATATAATTGTAACAAAAATGTAATATTGATGTAACATTTATTTTCTGAAAGGAAAGATGATAATGTTTAAGTATGGACAAGATATAGGAATAGATTTAGGAACAGCCACAGTTATTGCTTATGTAAAAGGAAAAGGAATAGTTTTAAGAGAGCCATCTGTTGTTGCTGTGGATAATAACACTGGAGATGTATTAGCAGTAGGTAAAGAAGCAAGAAGAATGTTAGGAAGAACTCCAGGTAATATTGTAGCAACAAGACCATTAAGAGACGGGGTTATATCTAATTATACAGTAACAGAAAAAATGTTAAAATATTTTATTAATCGTGTTTGTGGAAGATTTATATTCGCACCGAGAATAATGATTTGTATTCCTTCACAAGTAACTGAAGTAGAAAAAAAAGCAGTTATTGATGCTGCTTCACAAGCTGGAGCAAGAAGGGTATATTTAATAGAAGAACCAATTGCAGCAGCTATTGGTGCTGGATTAGATATATCAAAACCATGTGGAAATATGGTAGTAGATATTGGTGGTGGAACCACAGATATTGCAGTTATTTCTCTAGGTGGCTCAGTAGTTAGTACCTCACTAAAAGTAGCAGGAGATAAATTTGATGAGGCTATTGTGCGATATATAAAAAAGAAATATAATGTAATGATTGGTGAAAGAACAGCAGAGGATTTAAAAATTAATATTGGATGTGTATATCCAAAAATTCAAGATATGGAAATGGACATTAGAGGGAGAGATTTAGTAACGGGACTTCCTAAAACAATAACAGTTCATTCTAGTGAAATATTAGAAGCATTAACCGAACCTGCTATGATGGTAGTAGATGCTGTACATAGTGTATTAGAAAAAACACCACCAGAATTGGCAGCAGATATTAGTGACAGAGGAATTTATATGACAGGCGGTGGATGCTTAGTAGACGGACTAGATAAGTTACTACAAGAAAAAACAGGAATTAATGTCATGATTGCACAAGATGCAGTTTCTTGCGTAGCATTGGGAACAGGAAAAGCATTAGATAATTTAGATATATTAGATTCTAAAAAAAGAAAATAGATTCAAAAGAAAAAAGTTGACTGTATGTTCAACTTTTTCTTTTTATATTGCAAAAAACAAAAGAAAATTATATAATAATAGCAATTAATTTATAGTAAAATCAAGAGGAGCAATATGAATAAAACAAAGAGAGAAATATTTGAAACTTCTATGAAACTATTTGCTGAAAAAGGATATGATGCTACAAGCATTGAAGAAATAACTGCAACCGTTGGAGTTGCAAAAGGAACGTTATATTATCATTTTTCAAGTAAAGAAGAAATTTTTAACTTTCTAGTGGAAGAAGGAGTAAAACTTTTAAAAAATAGCATAGAAATAAAAACAGATAAGTTAGACAACTCAATTGATAAAATTAGAGCTATTGTGTTGATACAAATAAAAATATTAGTTAAATACGAAAATTTTATGGCAATTATTCTTAGTCAAATATGGGGAAATGACCAAAGGTCACAAATGTGCAGGTCATATATATTTGAATATATTCAAATGATTGAAGAAATTGTAAAACAAGGAATTCAAAAGGGAGAAATTATAGAAGGTGATCCAAATGTAATAGCATCTGGAATTTTTGGATTTACTTGCTCAAGCTTAATATATAAAATGAGACATAATGATGAAGAATTAGATGTATCTAACTTAGATAAAGAAATAGAAAAAACATTTATAAGAAAATTAAGAAAGATTAATTAAAATATATTAAATAAAAAGGAGTTAAAAATGAGAGGATTAAGAGACTTTAAAGTACCAAATTTTAAATTTCCAAAGATTAAAATGAAGGATATGCCTACAATTGATGAAGTAAAAGTTGATTACGAGGCACTTCAAAAAGCACAAGAGAATCAAAAGAAGAAAGACAATAAAAACTATGATGCAACATCATATGCAACTATGCAAGAAGTGTTTTATAGGTCTATTAAACTATATGGAGACAAAGAGTTTATTTTAGAAAAATTTGATTCAAAGGGAAAATATACTGAAATTAGCTATAAACAATTTGGTAAAGATGTAATTGGATTTGGAACAGCTTTAAAAAGAAAACTAAAAATTGAAAATGATTCGAGAGTTTTAATAATTAGTGAAACAACATATGACTGGTACGTATCATATATGGCTATGCTTTGCGGTAATGGAATTGCTGTACCAACTGATAAAGAATTACCAGATAATGAACTAGAAAATGTAGTAAAAAGGTCAAAAGCAGATGTAATTATCTATTCTGAAAAGAAAGCAGACTCTATTAAAAAAATTATGGAGAATGTACCAGAAGTAAAATATTTTGTAAAAATGTATTCAGAAGATGGATTTAATGGAAAAAATGTAGGAATGAACTACTTAATTGATGAAGGAAAAACTTTAGTAGAAAATGGTGATGATTCATACTCAAAAATAGAAATTATACCTGATGCATTCAAAGTATTATTATTCACATCAGGAACAACATCTAATGCAAAAGGAGTTATGCTATCTAGCCGTAACTTAGCTGAAAACATTAATGCCGTATCTGCATATGTAAAACTATATCCAACAGACAGATTTTTCTCAGTATTACCACTACATCACACATATGAATCTTCAATTGGATTTTTACTACCAATGGCATATGGATGCTCTATTGCAATATGTCAAGGATTAAAACATATTGTACCTAATTTTAAGGAAACAAATCCAACATGCTTGCTAGCAGTTCCACTTCTAATTGAAAATTTATATCGTAAGATAAATGCAAATATCAAAAAGAGCAAGAAAGAAGGACTAGTAAACTCTATGATACATGTAACAAACGCTTTAAAAACAGTTGGTGTTGATGTAAAACGTAAGGTGTTTGCAGAAATACATGAAAATTTAGGTGGAAAATTAAGAATTATTGTATCTGCTGCAGCTCCTATTGATGCAAAAATAGGAAAATGGGTAGAAGACATTGGAATAATCTTTTTACAAGGATATGGACTAACTGAAACAGCTCCTATTTCAGCCTTAACACCTGAATTTCAACCAAAAGTAGGTTCAGCAGGAAAAGCAATTTTTCAAGCGGAATTAAAAATTGATAATCCAAATCAAAATGGAGAAGGAGAAGTATTAATAAAAACTCCAACTTTAATGATTGGATATTATGAAGATGAAGAAGCAACAAAAGAAGCAATAGAAGTATCTGAAGGACAAAGGTGGTTCCACTCAGGTGATGTTGGATATTTAGATGATGACGGATTTTTATACATCACAGGAAGAAGCAAAAATGTAATTGTTACTCAAAATGGTAAAAACATTTATCCAGAAGAAATAGAACTTTTATTAGGACAAATTCCAGAAATTAAAGAATGTATGGTTTATGGAAAAGAAGCGCCAAAAGAAGATGCAAATAAAGAACTAATAATTTCCGTAAAGGTAATTCCAAACTTTGAAGAAATAGAAGCTAAATATGGAAAAGATTTACCTGAAGAAAAAGTAAGAGAAATCATTTGGGAAAAAATTAAAGAAGTAAATAAACAACTAACATCATATAAAGCAATTAAAAACTTAGAAATAAAACACGATGAATTTGAAAAAACAACAACAATGAAAATCAAAAGATATGCTGAATTAAAAAAAGATTAATATAATTAAAATTAAGCGAGAATTATTCATATAATTTTCGCTTTTTAAATGCTTAAAACCCTACGGAATAGCCAGATGTAAAATATAGAAACAAAAAAAGACAAATAATTACAAAATATTCTTGACTTCGTAAAAAACTTGTAATAAAATTGTAACAGAAATTTAAAGAGAATTTAAAGAAAATCCTATTGTAGTTTTTAAAATATCATTGTATAATATTAGCGACGTAGGGAAATAACACGTAGGATAAAGGAGGGAAGGTTTACAATGTCTAGATCTGGCATAGTAAACGTGAGAATGGTAATCACGGAAGAAAAAATTTTATCTAATATTGATAAGGTTCAAAGATTAATTAATCCTAATAGTAAAAAGCAAATTATACAATTAGAAGAGGATGCTTATTTTAAGGATCTAATAGAATCTATAAAAACATATTTAATAGAATATCCTAAAAAGAAGAACTTCCCTAAAAGTGTATATAAAGCTGCTTATGAATTAGTTGAATATGCAACAAATCAATTTGAGGAAAATACAAAAAGAATAGAGGAATTAATCCGCCAAAGAGAAAAAAATATTTCATTGGCTGGCGAATTAAGAGATATTCTTGATACAGTAGAAAACAAGGAAGATAATTGGAAACAAGCAGTAAAAAATATTTCTGGTGATTTTCCAGAAGATATAATTGATACATTGGGAGTAATAGGCAGAACAAAATCAACAAAATCTCAAAATTATCAAGATGCTGTAAAACTAATTAATGCTAGAATTGTTAATCTAGAATCTAACTTACATATTGAAATTGATATGGAAAGAATAGAAGACCGCTCAAAAGCTTTAAGTTATATTGGAATAGAAGTAGCAGATGCTTTAAAATTAATACCTACTCCACAAGAAAATCAAGTAACTGATATTCAAGATGTAGAAGGAAATGTTAATGCAAAAGCGTCAGAAGATCAAACATACTTCGAACAAACCAGAGTAGAAGTAAAACCATCATTATGGCAAAGAATAAAAAATAGTAAAATTGTAAGAGCAATTAGCTATGCTATGAAGATTAAGGTTGTACTTCAAGTTCCAGCACTTCCAGAAGGAAAAGGAGAACAAAACTCAAACTAAGAAAAATGGTAAAGATAAAGGCGGTTAGATTTTCTAACCGCTTAAATTATAAAACCTATTAAAAATAAGTAGAAAAGTATTGACTTTTTACACAAAATGTTTTATACTTAAATCTGCGTTGAACATGCGCCATTAGCTCAGTTGGTCAGAGCAACCGGCTCATAACCGGTGGGTCCAAGGTTCGAATCCTTGATGGCGCACCAATAATTAAATATATATGGGTAGGTGGCCGAGTGGCTAAAGGCGGCAGACTGTAAATCTGTTCTCATTTGAGTACGATGGTTCGAA
>CANRPQ010000023.1 GCA_947632525.1 uncultured Clostridia bacterium | reverse complement strand
AAAATGGCGCAGAGGGTGGGATTCGAACCCACGGTAGGCTATTAACCTACGCCAATTTTCAAGACTGGTGCCATAAACCAACTCGACCACCTCTGCGTATATCTGTTACTAAAACCGGTAACAGTATATATCTTAACACATTTAGCCTTTATTTGTCAATAGTAATTTTTTGGTAATTTTATTTTATTAAATTTAATATTCTTTCTAATTCGTCATTAGTAGAATATTGTATTATAATCTTTCCACTTCTTTTTCCTGCATTTAGTGTTACTTTTGTTCCAAAAAAGCTTTGGAATGAGTCTTCTATATCCCTACAAATAGCTTCTCTTCTCTCTTCATATTTTTTAGAAACCTTTTTCTTATCTTGTACTCTTTTTTCTATATCTCTTACTGTTTCACCTTTTTCTATTATTCTAAGTGCTGCTTCATATTGCTTGTCTGGATTGTCATATGAAAGTAAAGACCTGCAATGTCCTTCTGTTAATTTTCCTTCTATTGCTAATTCAATAACTCTGTCATCTAAATTTAGTAATCTTAATGTATTTGTAACTGTACTTCTATTTAAACCTATAGTATCTGCTAATTGTTGTTGCGTCATTCCATAATCATCTATAAGTTTTCTAAATCCTCTTGCTTTATCAATAGGGTTTAAGTCTTCCCTTTGAATATTTTCAATTAATGCTATCTCTTTATTTTTACGTTCGTCACTTTCTCTTACTATACAAGGAATTTCCTTTAATCCTGCTTTTTTCGCTGCTCTCCATCTTCTTTCACCTGCAACTATTTCATAATAACCTTCTTGTTTTGTAACGATGATTGGTTGAATTATTCCATATCTTTCAATTGATTTTGCAAGTTCTTCTATTGATTCTGATGAAAAAGTTCTTCTTGGTTGATCTCTATTTGGCTCAATTTCTATAGCTTTAATACTTTGTACTATTTCTTCTCCCTCTTTTAGCTTTCTTTCTTCCTCTTTCGTTAACTGATTTTCACTAAATAATGCTTCTAGTCCTTTCCCTAATCCAGTTTTTTTTGTTGGCATATTATATCACTCCTATTCCAAATTTATTTTATACAGCATGTTTTCCCTTTGTTGCCTCATTATTTTTTAAGAATTCTTTTACAAATTTGTCATAACTTTTAGCCCCTTTAGACCTTGGATCATAAATAGATATTGGCATTCCATAGCTTGGGGCTTCGCTTAATTTAACATTTCTTGGAATTACTGTTTTATATACTTTATCTTCAAAATATTTATTAACCTCTTTTACCACTTGATTTGATAGATTTGTTCTTATGTCATACATTGTTAGTAATGCACCTTCAATTTTTAAATTTTTATTTAAGTGTTTTTGTACTAATTGAACAGTATTTAAAAGTTGTCCTAATCCTTCTAAGGCATAGTATTCACATTGTACAGGTATTAATACACTATCTGCTGCTGTAAAAGAGTTTAGAGTAATTAGTCCTAACGATGGTGGGCAATCTATGATAATATAATCATAATCTTCTTTTATTGTATCTAATTTTTCTTTCATACGGTATTCCCTTGACATCATAGATACAAGTTCAACCTCTGCTCCTGCAAGATTTATATTTGATGGGCAAATTGATAGGTTTTTTATATCTGTTTTTTGTATAATTTCTTTTGGATTACTTTCATCATTTATAATAAGATCATATACAGAAAGTTCTACATTCTTATCTATTCCTACACCGCTAGTTGCATTTCCTTGTGGATCTGCATCAATTAATAATACATTTTTTCCTCTTTTTGCTAGTAGTGTACTGAAATTAATAGCTGTTGTTGTTTTTCCTACCCCACCTTTTTGATTAGCTACTGCTATGATTTTTCCCAATTTGATTGCCTCCTTTATGTTATGTAAACTATTTTGCTGTTTTTATATTTTCTAAAATTCCTGTATTCCTTGCGATTGTATGATTAAAAGAATTTTATATATTTCAAATATATTAGTTTTTTCAAATTTAATATATTATATAATATAAAAATATTAAATATATGTCAATGCAATTTATAAAAAATCACTTAAAATTTTTTATTTTAAGTGATTTTAATTTTCTAAATTGGCTCTTTAGAAGGCATCCCAGCTTTTCTAGGATATTTTTTAGGCGTTTCTTTTATCTTCTCAATGATAACTATTTTTCTTTGTATATCTGTATTTTTTAAAGCAATGTTATCTACATTTTGTATTTTTCCACCTAAAATATCTATTGCTTTTTGTGCCTGTTTTAGTTCTTCATCTATTTCTGATGACTTCATGCAAATGCATTTACCACCTATCTTTACAAATGGAAGCATATATTCAACTAATATATTTAACTTTGCTACCGCTCTAGAAGTTACTATATCATAACTTTCTCGTTTTTTAGGAATATGGTTAAACTCCTCTGCTCTTCCATGAACTGCTTCAATGTTTTCTAATCTTAGTTCTTTTATTACAGTATTTAAAAAGTTTATTCTTTTATTTAACGAATCTAAAAGCGTAAATTTATTTTGTGGTAAAGCAATTTTTAATGGAATACCTGGAAAGCCTGCACCTGTTCCTATATCTAATATACTGTCAGTTGGATTTATATAAGAAATTATGCTCATGCTATCTATAAAATGTTTTATTAATATTTCTTCTGGATTTGTAATAGCTGTCAAGTTAATCTTTTCATTCCATTCTAATAATAGTTGCATGAATTGGTAAAACTGGTTTTGTTGCTCTTCTGATAAATTGATTTTAAATTGAGTCATTCCTTCAATTAGTTGTTTTTTAAATATTTCTTCTTCCATAAAAATCTCCTTTTTTATTCCTTTTCTACCTTATGTTGTTCTAAATAAATTAGTAATACAGATATATCTGCAGGAGAAACTCCAGATATTCTTGATGCTTGTCCTACTGAATTTGGTTTGATTTTATTTAGTTTTTGCCTTGCTTCTAGTCTCAATCCCTTAATTTTAGAATAGTCTATATCTTGTGGTAATAATTTTCTTTCTAATTTTTTAAATTTTTCTACTTGCTGTTGTTGTAATTTAATGTATCCTTTATATTTTATTTCAATTTCTACTTCCTTTTTTACTTCTTCTGCTAGTTCTTTCCTATTCTCATCTATTGATTTTAATTTTTCATAGTCTAATTCTGTTCGTCTTAGTAACTCTGCTAGTTTTACACCAGTTGTAAGTGGTGAAGATTGGTTTTGTATTAATACCTCATTTACCTTTTCTGTTGGCTTAATTACAGTGCTTTCTATCCTTTCTATTTCTTTTTCAATAGCTTGTTTTTTCTCTAAAAATTTTTGGTATCTCTCTTCTGAAATTAGTCCTACTTCATGGCCTATTTCTGTTAATCTAATGTCTGCATTATCTTGCCTTAATAATAGCCTATATTCTGCTCTAGATGTCATCATTCTATATGGCTCGTTAGTTCCTTTTGTAACAATGTCATCTATTAAAACACCTATATATGCCTGTGAACGGTCTAAAATTACAGGTTTCTTCCCTTTTACTTTTTGTGCTACATTTATTCCTGCAATAATTCCTTGTGCTGCAGCTTCTTCATATCCTGATGTACCATTTATTTGACCTGCAAAGAACATTCCGTCAATTTTTTTATGCTCCAATGATAACTTTAGTTCTGAAGGGTCTATACAGTCATATTCTATTGCATATGCAGGCCTTGTGAATTCTGCATTTTCTAGTCCTGGTATTGTGCGATACATGGCAATTTGTACATCTTCTGGGAGTGAAGAACTCATTCCCTGAATATACATTTCATCAGTATCCCTTCCTATAGGTTCTACAAATATTTGATGTCTCTCTTTATCTGCAAAACGTACAACTTTGTCTTCTATTGAAGGACAATACCTTGGCCCTGTTCCCTTTATTTCACCCGCATATAATGGAGAACGGTGTAAATTTTTTCTTATTATTTCATGAGTTTCAGATGTAGTATATGTTAAATAACATGGCAATTGTTCTTGAGTGTCTTCAATTTTATCTTCAAAAGAAAATGCTGTTGGGTTTTTATCTCCGTCCTGTCTTTCCATTTTAGAAAAGTCAATAGAGTTTTTATTTATTCTTGCAGGAGTACCTGTTTTAAATCTAACAAGATTTATTCCCATGTTTTTAAGCATATCAGACAACTTATTTGCAGGAAATACCCCGTCAGGACCACTTTCATAAGAAACCTCACCAATATATATTTTTCCTTTTAAATAAGTTCCTGTGGCTAAAATAACGTTATCTACATGATAGACTGCCCCTATATTAGTTTCTACCCATTTAACTTTTCCGTTTTCTACTCCAATATCTATGATTTCTGCTTGCTTTAAATAAAGATTTTTTTGCTTTTCTAAAGTGTGCTTCATTTCCATTTGATATCTCTTTCTATCTGCTTGTGCCCTTAAAGAGTATACAGCTGGCCCTTTAGACGTATTTAGCATTCTTAGTTGGGTATATGTTTTATCAATATTTTTTCCCATTTCTCCACCTAGGCAATCAATTTCCATAACAAGATGTCCTTTAGAACTTCCACCTATATGAGGATTACATGGCATATTTGCTACAGCTTCTAAACTAATAGAAAATAGTAATGTACTAAGTCCTAATCTCGCTGTTGCTAGAGCTGCCTCACATCCAGCATGTCCTGCTCCTATTACTGCTACATCATATTTACCTGCATTATATTTCATTTTTTGCTTCCTTCTTTCTTTTTATTTTCAGTTTTTTATGAAACTGAAAAAATTGTTTTGTATACCTAATTGTCATGTCGATTTTTGTCGAATATATAAAATTACTAATATATCAATATTTTTATGTTTGTTTGTTGTCATTTTGTCAATTTATTTTTTCTACTTTCCTAAACAAAACTTAGAAAAAATCTCAGATATAATATCCTCTGTAACATTTTCTCCTGTAATGATACTTAATTCTTCTAAAGATTGTTTAATTGGTACTGATATTAAATCTATTGGCATTTCTTGTTCTAATACATTTTCTGCTTCTTCTATTGCTAAAATAGCTTTATGTATTTGGTTTTTATGCCTTATGTTCGTTATCATACTTCCTGTCTCTATTTCTATTTCATTTAATTTAAACATTTCTAAAATCTTTTTATATAGTTCATCTATTCCCTGTTTTGTTTTCGTAGAAATTTTAATTATGCTTTTTCCGGTTTCTTGTATTTCTTTACTTTTTTCTAGATGATTATCCCCATTATCTATCTTGTTAAGCAAAATAATCGCTTTTCTTTGTTTTAACATCTCTAGAATCTCTATATCTTCTTTTTTTAGTTCTTTACTATTATCTATTATATCAATTATTAAATCTGCTTCATTTATTAGCTTTAATGCTTTTTTAACTCCAATTTCTTCTACTTCATCTTTTGCGTTTCTTATTCCTGCTGTATCTATTAATTTTAAAGGAATTCCATGAATTGTAATAAATTCTTCTATGGTATCTCTTGTTGTTCCCTCTACACTGCTTACAATGGCTCTGTCTTCATTTAAAATTGCATTTAATAATGATGATTTACCTGCATTTGGCCTTCCTACAATTACAGTATTAATTCCTTCTTTTAATATTTTTCCACTATTATAACTTTCCTCTAATTTTATTAATTTCTCTTTTATATTAGATAAAGCTTTTTTTAATTTTTGTGATGTAATTTGTTCTACCTCATCATATTCTGGATAGTCAATTGAGGCTTCTATATCTGCCATAATATCTAATTGTAGACTTCTAATTTCTTTAATTTTCTTTGATAATTCTCCTTCTAATTGCTGGAATGATGCTTTTGCCTCTTTAGTCGTTTTACTATTTATTAAATCAATAACCCCTTCTGCTTGTGATAAATCAATTCTCCCATTAAAAAAAGCTCGCTTTGTAAATTCCCCTGGCTCTGCTAATTCTGCTCCTGCTAGTAAACATTGTTTTAATATTTCTTGCTCTATTACGATACCACCATGTGAATTAATTTCACACATATTTTCTGTAGTATAGCTTTTAGGTGATTTAAAATAAGATACTAATACTTCATCTAATTTTTCTCCTGTATTTAGATTAATAATATAACCATATTTTATAGAATAACCTGGAATATCTTCTATTTCTTGGCTATTCTTTTGTTTAAATATCTTATTTAATACTTCAAAACAATCTTTACCACTCATACGAATAATTCCTATTCCACCATTAGCTGTGGCCGTTGATATTGCTGCAATTGTTGACATTTTTTCCTTCCTTCCTATTAAAAAAGTCAAAGTTAGAAATAGTTTTTTAAACTAAAATCCGAACTTTGACTTCCGATTTTTTTATTCTATTTTTTGCTAATTACAACTTTTCTATATGGTTCTTCCCCTATACTATATGTTTTTACTTTATCGCTTGATTGTAATCTATTGTGAATTACTTTTCTTTCATAGGCTGACATTGGTTCTAAAGTTACTTGTTTTCCTGTTCTTATTACTGTTTTAGAAAGTTTATCTGCTAATTCTTCTAATGATTTTTGTCTTTTTTCACGATATCCTGCAATGTTTAATATAACATGTGCTTTCGTTTCTAAATGCTTATTTGCAATACTTGTTAAAATAGTTTGCATTGCATTTAATGTTTCTCCTCTATATCCAATATATGTTCCTGAATCTTCTCCTTTCATTTCAACATAAATATATTCTTCATCAGAATGAATATTATAATTCATATCATTTACTTTTGAAATAAATTGGTCTAGAAATGTAGTTAAATTTTTAGTAGCAACTTCTAACTCTTCAGGCTTTAGGTGTACTTTTTCCTTTTTTACATAAGGAGTATATTCTTCCTCTTTATAGCTATTTTCATTTTTATGTTTTTCTATTTTATTTCCTTCTCCCTCTTTTAAAGTCATCTCTACTTTTACTACTCTAGGAGCTAAAATACTAAAAAAACTTCTTTTATCATCATTATCTAATATTTTTATATCAACTCTATCTTTTGAAACTCCTAATTGATTTAATCCCTTTTCTATAGCCTCTGTAGAAGTTCTTCCTTCTGATATAATTGTTTTTGCCATTTTAATTTTCCTCCTCTTCCCTTTCTTCATTGCTATCCATTATTTTATTAATTATTAATCTTTCTATAATCATTAAAACATTACTCATAAGCCAATATAAAGCAAGTCCAAGTGGAGCAATAATTGCAATCATAACTGACATAATTGGCATCATATAGCTCATATTTTTATTCATTGCTTGCATTTGATCCATAGGGTCTGATTCTTCTGCTGCTTCTTTATTTTCTATAATTATTTCTTCTTTTTTCTTTTTCTTATTTTGTGTCATTGTAGTTAATCTAATAGAAATAAATGAAGTGATTACGTATAACACAGGAATAATATATACTTTCCAATCATTTAAGCTCTGTGTTGGTACTTTACTTAAATCTAGTCCTAAAAATTCCATATTTATTCTTAGTTTATCATAATCATTTTTCTTAGCTTCTAGTTCTTCCCTATTTTCTACATTTTCTTGTTCTAGTTGTTTGCTTATTTCTTGATATTTTGTTTCTGCATAATCTAATACACTAATTTGAACATAACTATTATTTTGATTAAATCCACTTTCTTTCATTTCATTTGTATATGTTTCTATTACTTGTGGATCTATACGTTTCATATAAGTAAGTGGTTGGCTAACAAGCCAAAATACTGCTAAAATAATAATTAATTGTAATATAGATGTTAAACATCCACTAAATGGACTCATCTTTTCTCTTTTATATAATTCTATGGTTTCTTGATTTAATTTTTCTGGATTATTCTTATATTTTTTTTGAATTTCTGACATTTCTTTTTGCAATTTTGCAGATTTTTTCATAGCTTTTTGTTGCTTAATAGTAATTGGTATTAAAATTACTCTTAAAATAATAGAAAAAAGAATAATAGCAATACCATAATTATTTAATAGATTATATAGCCAATTTAGCACATATCCAAATAACTCTGATATAAATCCCATAATATCCTCCTGTATATTTTATTTTAAAGGATCATATCCACCCTTTGCAAAAGGATGACATCTAAATAATCTCCTAATTCCTAGGTAAAATCCCTTTATACATCCATATTTTGTAATTGCCTGTATCATATATTCAGAACAACTAGGATAAAATTTACAATGAATTCCAAAAAATTGAAAAATAGGTGAAATTACCTTTTGATAACCTTTTAATAACCAAATATATATTTTTTTCACTTTAATATTCCTGCCTTAGAAAAAATATGTTGCATATCTTGGTTAATTATATGAAAATCTACCTGCTCTACTGGTACCTTTTTATTCCACAAAAAAACAATTTGATATCCTTTTTCTAATTTATTAGATAGAAGTCTATAATTTTCTCTAATTTTTCTCTTTATTTTATTTCTCTGAACAGCATGACATAATTTGCTAGAAATAGCAATTCCTATATCATTTGATTCTTTTTTATTTTTTATGATATATACTGTAATTTGTTTTCCTATATAAAATTTACCATTTTTTAAAACATTTTGAAATTCATAATTTTTTTTTAAAGTTTGTATTTTTTTCATTAAAATCACTCAATTCAATTAAGTAATATCAAAAAAAGTCACTTTAAGTGACCTTTTCTAATAACTTACGCACTTAACTTTTTTCTACCTTTTGCACGTCTAGCTTTTAATACGTTTCTACCTGATTTTGTTTTCATTCTTTTCATAAAACCATGTTCTTTTTGTTCTTGTCTCCTTTTTGGTTGAAATGTTCTTTTCATTTTGGCACCTCCCGTTTCGCTATTGTCTTTCTATTTCATTTTGTTTTAAAAACAAAATAATTAACATTATTAAGCTTTATAATTATACACCATTAAATAAGTTTATGTCAATATTTTAAAATAATTTTCATTTTTATTTTTATTTCTATTGACTATTAGATTGTATTTTTGATATGATATATAAGCATAGGGAAATACGCTTTTGAAGGTTTTTAATATATAAAAATTATGTTAATTATTTTGTTTTTTCGTTTATTTATAAACGTTTTATAAGGTTTACTTATTCACAATTGTGGAAAAAACTGTGGATAATTATATATAAACTATTGGAAGGATGAAGATGATGCAAAGAGCAGAAATACAAGAACTACTTACTAAAGCAAAAGAACTATTAAAACCTGAAGTAACAAACATCGCTTATACTACTTGGATCGTTCCTTTAGAAATTGATGATATAGAAAATTCAATAATTACTTTTCATGTTGATACTAATGTTCATAAAGATATGATAGAGGGAAGATATTCTTCTTTAATTAAAAATACCTTTGCTTTTTTAACACATGTAGATTATGATATTAAAGTAGTATCAAATGAAGAATTAAATTCTAATGGATATTCAGAAAAGGGTTCAAATAATAATTCTTCTACATACTTAATTAATTCTTATAATAAATCAAATTTAAATCCAAAATACACATTTGATAGTTTTGTGGTAGGAAAAAATAATGATTTAGCTAATGCTGCAGCTTTAGCAGTTTCTGAAGCTCCTGGCACAGCCTACAATCCTTTATTTTTATATGGAGGAGTTGGACTTGGAAAAACTCATTTAATGCATGCTATAGGAAATGAAATTTTAAAAAACAATAGAAATGCAAATGTTTTGTATGTTACTTCTGAAGAATTTAATAATAATTTGATTGCTGGTATTAAAGAAGGAAGTATGGAAAAATTTAGAAATAAATATCGCAATATAGATGTTTTATTAATTGATGATATTCAATTCTTAGCTGGCAGAGATAGTAATCAAGAAGAATTTTTTAATACTTTTAATTCATTGCATGGTGCAGGAAAACAAATTGTTATTTCTAGTGATAGACCACCAAAGGATATTCAACCATTAGAAGAAAGATTAAGGTCTCGCTTTGGTTGGGGACTAATTGCTAATATTTCTAATCCTGAATATGAAACACGTATGGCAATTTTACAAAAGAAAGCTCAATTAGATAATATTATTATTGATGACGATATTTTATCTAATATTGCTACTAAAATAGATACTAATATAAGAGAACTAGAAGGAACATTAAATAAATTAGTTGCTTTATCTACTTTAAAAAGAGTTCCTATTACTATAGCTCTATCAGAAGAGGCAATTTCAGATATAGTAAATGATAAAAATAAAGTTCTTTCTATAGAATATATACAAGATATAGTTTCTAAATATTTTAATGTTTCTATAGAAGATTTAAAAGGTTCTAGAAGGTCTAATGATGTAGTATTTCCAAGACAAATAGCTATGTATTTATGTAAGAATATAGCTCAAGTATCATATCCTAAAATAGGACTAGCTTTTGGGAAAAGAGATCATTCAACAGTAATGCATGCTTGTGAAAAAATAGAATCTGAAATTAAAGAAAATTCTAATACAAAGCTTATTGTGGAAACTGTGAAAAATTCAATTTTTTCTAATAGTGATGAATAAATAAATAAAAATTATACTTTTTTAAAATTTATGTTTGAAAAAATATTCGTTTGTAAAAAGATTTTTAATGTCTTATTATACAAGAGATACATAAACTATCCACAATTACTTGTGAATTTTTTGTTTATAACTTGTTGATAAATAATTTTCCACTTTTGAAAATGGAAACTGTAGATAACTTTTTTGATTTTCCACAATTTTATCAACAGTAAAAATACTACGGATAAATAGAGTTTTAGTAGTTTTCCACTATATTAACAACACCTACTATTACTACTACTAATATTATTTATATATTATATAAAGAAGGAGACGAACAAAAAAATGAAAATTATTTGTGAAAAGGATAATATTCTTAAAGCTATTAATTCCGTAACAAAAGCGGTTGCTTCAAAAACAACAATGCCTATTTTAGAAGGAATTTTAATTCAAACAAATGATAATTTTGTAAAATTTACAACTTATGATTTAGAAATAGGTATAGAATATGTTATTAAATGTAATGTAATAGAACAAGGTGCTACAGTTGTAAATGCAATTATGTTTAGTGAAATTATTCGAAGATTACCAGATACAGAGATAAATATTAATATAAATGAAAATAATTTATTAGTAATTGAATGTGAAGGATCTTTATATAAATTAGCAACAATGAATCCAGATGAATTTCCTGAATTGCCTAAAATAGATATTGAAAATTCAATTGAAATAGAGCAAAATAGTTTAAAAGATATGATAAGAAAAACTATATTTGCAGTTAGTCAGGAAGAAAATAGACCAATATTTACTGGTTGTTTATTTGAAATAAAAAATAATAAATTAAACGTGGTAGCTGTAGATGGTTTTAGATTAGCATGGAAAAGTAGATTTTTACAAAATAAAGTTAATGATTTTTCAGCAGTTATACCAGGTAGAACATTAAATGAGATAAATAAAATTTTAAATGATTCTTTTGATATGATTAAAATAGGAATTGCAAAAAATCAAGCTTTATTTGAAATGGAAAATTGTAAAATAGTTACTCGCTTATTAGATGGAGAATTTTTAAATTATGCAAGTGTAATTCCAGAAAAATGGGAAACAAGAATAAGAGTAGATAAAAATTTATTACAAGATAGTTTTGAGAGAGTAAGTTTAATTTCTGCATCGACTATAGAAAAAGAAAAGAAATATCCTGTAAAAGTAAATATTGAAATAGGAAAAGTAACAATTTCTTGTACTAATCAAACAGGAGATGCAAAAGAAGAAATGTTTGTAGAGACAGAGGGACAGGCATTAGAAGCAGGATTTAATCCAAAATATTTTTTAGATGCTTTACGTGCTATTGATGAACCTGAAATATTTGTAGATTTTGGTACAAGTATTTCACCATGCATTATAAAATCAGTATCTGAAAATGGAGATTATATTTATATGGTGTTACCAATAAGAATGAAAGAATAAATATTATTTCAATATAAATTAGTATTATTAGCTAAAAGGAAAATTAAATGTATATAGAAAAATTAAAAATAAAAAATTTTCGCAATTATGAAGAGGAAGAAATAAAATTAAATCCTAATATTAATATTTTTTATGGAGATAATGCCCAGGGAAAAACTAATATATTAGAATCAATATTTCTTTGTGGCTTTGGAAAATCTTTTAGAACATTTAAAGAAAAAGAAATGATAAAAATAGAAAAAGATTTTTTAGAAGTAAACATAAAGTATCAAAAATCAGATAGAAATGGAAAAATAAAAATAGTAATTTCTGATAAAAAACAAATAGAAATAAATGGAGTAAAAATAAAAAAATTAAGTGAATTAATAGGAAATTTAAATTTAGTTATTTTTACACCAGATGATATTCAAATATTAAAAAATGGACCTGATAAAAGGCGAAGATTTTTAGATATGATGATAGGGCAACTTAGACCTAATTATGTGTATACTTTAAATAGTTATTTAAAAACATTGGAACAGAGAAATAATTATTTAAGACAAATTAGAGAAGAAAATAAACCAGAAGAAATGTTAGAAATATGGGATGAAAAATTAGCAGAATATGCAGAAATCATTAGTTATTATAGAAAAGAATTTATTGAAAAATTAAAAGAACAAATAAAAGAAATTCATACTAAAATAACAGAAAATAATGAAATATTAACTTTAAAATATATAACGGAATGTGAAAAAAAAGAAGAATATCTTTCTTTATTAAAACAAAGAAGAAAATTAGATATAATAAAAGGATATACAACCAAAGGAATTCATAGAGATGATTTTCAGGTATTTATTAACGATAAAGAAATTGAAATTTATGGTTCACAAGGGCAACACAGAACAGCAATTCTTACATTAAAAATTGCAGAATTATATGTAATCTTTAATGAAGTAGGAGAATATCCAATTTTATTATTAGATGATTTTATGTCTGAATTAGACGAAAACAGAATAAAAAGTTTTCTAAATTATATTAAAAATACTCAAGTAATTATTACTTGTACAGATAAAATGAAACTTGATAAATTAGAATTAGAAAAAGATTATAATTTATTTAAAGTTGAAAAAGGAAAAATATTAACATAAAACTTTAAATATCATAAAAATAAAAAAAACATTTGCAAAAATAAAATAATTAGTGATAATATTACTAAGTAAACAAAAGAAAATAATAAAAAAATAATAGCAAAAGTTGGAGGTTTCAATAAATGGAAAAATTCGAACATGAGTATAAGGCAGATCAAATCCAAGTATTAGAAGGATTAGAAGCAGTAAGAAAAAGACCTGGTATGTATATAGGTAGTGTATCAATTAGAGGATTGCATCACCTAGTATATGAAATAGTAGATAACTGTGTAGACGAAGCTTTAGCAGGTTATTGTACCGAAATTAATGTAGAAATACAACCAGAAAATATTATTTGTGTAGAAGATAATGGTAGGGGAATCCCTGTTGATATACATCCAAAAACTAAAATATCAGCAGCAGAAACAGTTTATACAAAATTACACGCTGGTGGAAAATTTGGAGGAGATAGTGGTTATAAAGTATCTGGAGGGCTTCATGGTGTAGGTGCATCAGTTGTAAATGCTTTATCTACATGGACAGAAGTAACTATTCAAAGAGATGGTGGAGTTTATCAAATGAAATTTGAAAGAGGAAAAACAGTAGAACCATTAACTAGAATAGGAGATTCAAAAAATACAGGAACAAAAGTTAGATTTTTAGCAGATGATACAATTTTTGAAACTTTAGAATATGAATATGAAACACTAGAAAATAGATTTAGAGAGATGGCTTTTTTAACAAAAGGCTTAAAAATAACTCTTAAAGATACTAGAGACCCTGAGAATATTAAGAATGCAGAATTTCATTTTGAAGGTGGACTAAAATCTTTTGTTGAATATTTAAGTAAAAACAAAGAAAAAATTCATGATAAACCAATTTATATTGAAAAAGAAGGTGACGTTCCAGTAGAAATAGCTTTTCAATATACAACAGCTTATTCAGAAAATATTTATACTTTTGTTAATAATATCAATACAATAGAAGGTGGAACACATTTAGAAGGATTTAAAAGAGGATTAACTAAAGCATTTAATGATTATGCAAGATCACATAATTTGTTAAAAGAAAAGGATGCTAATTTATTAGGAGAAGATATTCGTGAAGGAATTACAGCGGTTGTTTCTGTTAAGGTAAAAGAACCTCAATTTGAAGGACAAACTAAAACAAAATTAGGAAATAGTAATGTAACAGGAATAGTATCAGGAATGGTAAATGATGCATTATCTACTTTTTTAGAAGAAAACCCAGGAGTAGGAAAGGCAATTCTTGAAAAGTGTATTAATGCAGCTCGTGCTAGAGAGGCAGCAAGAAAAGCCAGAGAATTAGTAAGAAGGAAAAGCGCATTAGAAACATCTACATTACCAGGAAAATTAGCTGATTGTAGTAGTAAAAATGCAGAAGAGTGTGAAGTATACATCGTAGAGGGAGATTCAGCAGGAGGTAGTGCAAAGCAAGGAAGAGATAGAAACTTCCAAGCAATTCTTCCACTTTGGGGAAAAATGCTTAATGTAGAAAAGTCAAGAGCAGATAAAATATATAATAATGATAAATTACAACCAGTTATACTAGCAGTAGGTGCTGGTATTGGAAAGGATTTTGATATTTCTAAAATCCGTTATGGAAAAGTTATTATAATGGCAGATGCCGATGTAGATGGTGCACATATCAGAACTTTACTATTAACATTCTTTTTTAGATATATGAGGCCTCTTATTGAAAATGGAAATGTATATTTAGCACAACCACCATTATATAAACTATCTAAAAAAGGAATGACAGATATTTATTGTTATACTGATGAAGATTTAGCAAAAGCATTTAAAGATTTAGAAGAAAAAGGAATATCTAGAGACCAAGTAGGAATTCAAAGATATAAAGGTCTTGGTGAAATGAATCCAGAGCAATTATGGGAAACTACTATGAATCCAGAAAGTAGAATTTTAATAAAAGTAACAATGGAAGATGCGATGAAAGCAGATGAAACATTTACTCTTTTAATGGGAGATGAAATTGAACCAAGAAGAAAATTCATAGAGGATAATGCAAAATATGTACAAAATTTAGATGTTTAATATAATTATAAATATTTAATCTTATATGATAAAAAAAAATAATTTTTTATAAATAATAAATTAATATCCAGTAGGAGTTAATCCTACTGGATATTATCGATAAAGCTAATATTAATCTTCAGCTAAAACCTATTTACCTAATTTTTAATCTAATGCACATTGCTGCACAAATAAACTATACACCAAATAAATAGATCAGTTGCTCGACTATAAATGTACACATAATAGCTATATTCATCCATAAAGGACTAATAATAACCACTAAAAAATACAAGAATAATCTTAACTTCGAATATAAAATATATATTTTCAACCATATATTTAAATTTTTAATTTCATTAAAATAACAAAAATAAAAAAAGATATAGCTTAAATACAAATTTTATATTCTCATCGCCGAATTATAATCACCTAGAGTTCTTCTAAGCAAGTATAACTCTTTGCTCGAACTTTATAAAACCTCATAAAAAGACCTCATAAAGCTCTTATTTCAACTAATATTAACCTTATATTATTATTATGTTAATTTTTTTTATTTTTATACTTAAAATATTAAAAAGAATAATTTTACAATAAATTATTACTTAATAAAGTAAACACTTTTGTCGATTTTTGTCATACGATTTTTCTTGACTTTTTGTGCCAAAAATTGTAATATGAAAATAGAATTTATTCATGAATAATTAAAATTCAAAAATAATTAAAATCAAAAAATTTATTCTTTTAAAATTCAAATGAAAAATAATATAAATATGGAGGTGAATATATCACTATTATTTTGTTATAAAATTTTATATTAATATTTTAATTTAAAAAATTAATCAAAAATAAATTAATCAAAAATAAATTAATTAAAAATAAATTAATCAAAAAATAAATTAATTGAAAATAAATTAATTAAAAAAATTAATTAAAAAAATAAAATATTAAAAAAGGAGAAGCATGGAAAAACAAAAAAATAAATCTGTACAAGAATGGCTTCCTTTTCA
>CANRPQ010000022.1 GCA_947632525.1 uncultured Clostridia bacterium | reverse complement strand
CCCTAAGCGTGGGGTTGTGATCATGAGGTCCTGGTAAACCCTTTGAAAGAAGCACCGTATTGGTGCTTCTTTCTTGCTTTTTTATTATATAGGAAAAATTAAAGACTTTTCTGTATATAACGAGGCCAAATTTCCTTTAAACATACATATTTGCGAAACAAAATGCATATTTGGCAAAGTTATATCATTAATTTAGCCATAGTTTTTAGGCTGTACATTAACAGTTTTTTGATTTGTATAGATAACCATTCCAGGTTTAGCCTTGGCCGGCTTTTTTATATACTTTGCAAAAGTATAATCCACTGGCACATTAGAAGATTGCCTTGCTTTACTATAATATGCGGTAATAGAGGCAACTTTATTAATAACTTCTTGAGAAGGCTCCTTTTGACCTAATACTAAAATTACATGGCTTCCTTGCATATCTTTAACATGAAACCAAATATCATCTGGCTTAGCAACTTTTAATGATAAATAGTCGTTTTCATGATTATTCTTTCCTACTAAAACAGTAAAATCTTCTACTTTAAATGAAAGAAAATCTGAAAACTTACCTTGGGATTTATTATAATTCTTATTACCTATAGATTTACTTTTAACCTTAAAAGCCTTAGAGCCTTGCTTTGATTGGGTTCTTCTGGAAAATAGATTTGCATCTTCCATTTCTTGATAAATATGATTTAATTCAGAAGTACTCTTTGCAACTTGTAATTCATAAACAATACTTTCAAGATAATCTATTTCTTTTTCTAATTCTTCTTTTTGTTCAGTTACAATATTAATTGTATTTTTTAATTTATTATATTTTTTAAAATACTTTTTTGCGTTATCAGCAGGTGAAATAGATATATCTAAAGGAATAACAATAGGTTTATTTTCATTATAATAGTTTTCCAATATGATATTATCAGTATGGTTTTCTGAAATTTTATACAAGTTGCTAGTAATTAACTCTCCATATAATTTATACTCATCAATTTTTGAACATTCCTGTATTTTTGAATTTACAGCATCTAACTTTTTAGAAATCTTTTTTAACTTTTTTAATATAAATGATAATAAACTATTGCGATATTGAGAAAATTGTTCTTGATTTTCTTTTTCAAAATAGTAATCATCTAAGAAAAAATTCACATTGCAAGGAGAATTTATATCACTTTTACTAATAATATAATCTTGTCCTAAATCTAAACAACATATCATATTAGATTTTATTGATTTAAATAATTGTACAAGATTGAAAAGTAGAATTTTAAAATTATCAAAATTACATTCATCTGTAATATTTAATTTAGAAATATAGTAATTTAATAATGACTTACTAGTTCCTGAAAAACCATCCAAAAACAAAGAAGATAATGAAAGTTCTTGTTTGTTCTCTATTAAATCATTATATATATTAGATAAATTACTTTGCATTTCTAAGTTTAAATCTAGTTTTTCCATAGTTGTTACACTATGACTTTCAAAATCAGAATAGATTCTAGGTATACTTAATCTATCAAATACTGGTAACTGATAAGAACTGCCAGGTAGAATATTTCGATAAGAACCTGAAAATGTATTAAAATGTTTTAAGCTATCTATAATTATATTATTATAATTAACTAAAATAATATTGCTGTGTTTTCCCATTAATTCTATAATTAGCTTTAATGTAACTAAATCATTTAATTCGTTATATCCTTCTAACTCTATTATTGCAAGCCTTTCAAGATCAATCATAGAAATACTTTTAATTCTAAATCCAATCAAATGCTTTCTTAATAACATACAAAAATTAGGGGCAGATAATGGATTGGGCTTACTTTTAGTGGTTAAATGTAATGAGTAAAACAATGAAGAAATATTACAAGCCAAAGCATAATTACCGCCATTGGAATAAACTCCTAGAATAATTTCTTCTGGAGTTGGCTGATATACTTTTGTAATTTTTCCATTAATTAAGCAAGAATTCAATTCTTGAACAACTGCTTTTAAAGTAAAACCGTCAAATGCCATTTTTAATTTTCCTTTCTAATTAGAATAGTAAAATCATATCATATTATCCAGAATTTATCAAATTTTAGCTAATTTCTATTGACAGAAGTAAAAATACTAGATTATAATACAAACATAAGGATTTACAGCGCAGGAGGTAACTTAAACAGATGAGTATGGCAGATGTATTTTATTCTACAGATAATAATTTTCAGCAAATGAAAGATGAGGACTTAATAGAAAAGGTTAAGTCTGGTGATAAGCTTGCTCTAGAACACTTAATTAATCGATATAAAAATCTAGTAAATATAAAAGTAAGCAAATATTATATGGTAGGTGCAGAAAAGGAAGATATAATACAAGAAGGATTAATTGGCTTATATAAAGCAATTAAATCATATCAGCCAGACAAGCAAAATTCTTTTAAAAGTTTTGCTAATATATGTGTAGAAAGGCAACTAATCACAGCAATAAAATCTTCTAATAGGCAAAAACATATGCCTTTAAATTCATATATCTCTTTAAATAAAGATGCCTATGAAAATGACGATGACAGTGGAAACACAAATATAGAAGAAATACTAGACACAAATGTAATAGAAGACCCTCTTGAAATGATTACAAAAAAGGAATACTACCAATCAGTTGAAGATACTATCGATAAATCATTAAGTAATTTTGAAAAAAAAGTTCTAAACTGCTATATGCAAGGTGAAAGTTATATTCAAATAGCAGAAAAATTAGACGCGCCAGTTAAATCTATTGATAATGCAATTCAAAGAATTAGAAAAAAGGCAATAAAAGGAATGCCAACTGAATAAAAATTATAAATTGTCAAGAAGTTCTTCTTGACAATAGATGCTTCTATAGCTCAGTAGGTAGAGCGCAGCCATGGTAAGGCTGAGGTCGCCGGTTCGATTCCGGCTGGAAGCTCCATTTTAAGACAGCTTACGAACCATAAAGGTTTGTAAGTTTTTTCTTTTTTAGAAAAGAGAAATAAATTTTGTTATAGCAAAGATTATGAAGATGAATATAGAAGAAAGAAATCAAGTTGCATTATATATGAATCTATGGTATAATTTAAAGTGATATAGGCAATGTCCTATGTCTTTTATCCTTTTTTCACTAATTAGTGAGAGGGCTTTCTTCTTACTTTTTGGTTTTACATATATGTTACTATCAACAACAAAAGTATTAAGGAGGAAAACTACTATGGGAAGTCTTTTATTCGTCTTGTTTCTGGTTGCATTCGTGGTCGGCATTATTTGGTATATAAAATTAGAAAAAAAGAGTGAATATGACTGTGACTATGAAGAGCAAGAGTTTTTTGCTGTTGGTATCAGTGTGGCTAGCTTTGTGGCTCTTATTTTAATTGCCATATTTTTGATCGTTAATGCTTATGATTTAAACACAGCATGGACCATTGATGAGAAAATAGAGATGTATGAAACGGAAAATGCATCTATTGAGCAGAAAATTAATTCCATTGTGGAAAATTACATGGATTATGAGGCCGCTACTTATGGAAAATTTAAAAATGAAAACGAAGATTACATGACTCTGATATCTTTGTTCCCGGAGTTGAAGTCGGATACACTGGTAAAACAAGAGATTGATACTTATATTTCTAACAACCAGAAAATCAAAGAGCTGAAAGAAGAAAAGATTGATGCGATGAAGACAAAATGGTTCTTATACTTTGGCAGATAACCCATAGAAAACTTCTCGAGTGCTTATGCACTCGAGGAGTTTTTATATATGTTTATAAATTACAAATGATATTATAATTTTAAACAAAAGTATTGATAAATTTTAAAAGTTATGTTAAAGTGAAAAAGAAATGGATATAGCAATGCATAAATAATTTTAAATAAAATAATGTTATTTTTTTGCATAATTATTTTGTAGTATAATCCATTTTTTGAAGTATATTCATAAAAATAAATAAGAGGTGTTTTATTTTGGAAAAACTAAAGAACTTTTTTAGAATTACAGCTACAAATAAAATGATGTGGATTACATTAATTATAGGAGTAACAATTATTATATCAACCACAGGAATAGTATGTGGTATTAGCTATATGAGAAATAAAACAAATTTAGCCAGTGCCAATACGCAAGAATCAGATAATATAATGAATCAAGAAGATTTAGTAGACACTTCTAAAATGTCAGAAGAAGAACTAAAAAAATTAAATGATGAAGAAGTTGAAAAGGCTAAGAAAAAGGAAGAAGAAGAAAACAAGAAAAAAGGCAAAAAAACAAACACAACTCCAACCTATAATTATTATATTAAAATAAACTACCAAGCACAAGTAGTTACTATTTATAAAAAGGACAAAAATGGTAAATATACAATACCAGTAAGAGCATGTGTGTGCTCCACAGGTGCAGCAACGCCAACTTCAGGAGTATATAGACTTTCATGGAAGACAACATGGGGAAAATTATTTGGAAACGTTTGGGGACAATATTGTTCGCAAGTAGTAGGAGATATATTAATACATTCTGTTCCTTATAACCAACCAAGAAAAGACACTTTAATTAATACATATTATGATAGATTAGGAACAAAAGATTCAATGGGATGTATAAGACTTACAACTATAGATGCGCAATGGATTTACTATAATTGCCCAAGTGGAACACAAGTAGAATTTTATGCAAGTTCTAATCCAGGACCACTTGGAAAACCAGTAGCTAAAAAAATATCAAATGCACCAGGAATATTAAAACATTGGGATCCAACAGATCCTGACCCTAAAAACCCATGGAGAACATATAAACCAACTGATGATAAAAACACACAAAAGCCTTCAACAGGTAATAATGAAGTTCAAGGAGAAACAACACCTCCAACAGTAAATAATGAAACTCAAGGTGGAACAACAACACCTTCAACAGGCAATAATGAAACTCAAGGTGGAACAACAACACCTTCAACAGGCAATAATGAAACTCAAAGTGGAACAACAACACCTCCAACCGGCAATAATGAAACCCAAGGTGGAGAAACAACACCTTCAACCGGTAATAATGAAACCCAAGGCGAAACAACGCCTTCAACGGGTAATAATGAAACTCAAGGCGGAACAACACCTTCAACGAGTAATAATGAAATTCAAGGAGAAACAACAACATCTCCGACAGTAAATAATGAAATATCAGAATAAACAACCAAAAGTATAAAATTTAAAATATAATTACATATAAAACAATAAAGGAGAGTTAATAGCCATGAAAATGGGAATAGTAGGGCTACCAAACGTTGGAAAAAGTACTTTATTTAATGCCATTACAAAGGCAGGGGCAGAATGTGCAAATTATCCATTTTGTACAATAGAACCTAATGTTGGTATAGTAGCAGTACCAGATGAAAGATTACAAAAACTAGCAGAAATATATAATCCACAAAAAATAACTTCAGCAGTTATTGAATTTGTAGATATTGCAGGACTAGTAAAAGGAGCCAGCAATGGAGAAGGACTAGGTAATAAATTTTTATCTCATATTCGTGAAGTAGATAGCATTGTAGAAGTTGTAAGATGCTTTGAAAATCCAAATATTGTTCACGTAGACGGAAGTATTAATCCTATAAGAGATATTGAAACCATTAATTTAGAATTAATATTTGCAGATATAGAAACTGTACAAAAAAGGATTGAAAACGCTAAAAAGAAATTAAAAGCAGATAAAAAATATCAAATAGAAATAGATACATTCGAAAAAATAAAAGAAGCACTAGACAATGGAAAATCAGCTAGAACAGTTAAGTTAAATGAAGAAGAGCAAGAGATAGTAAAAGATGCATTCTTATTAACAATGAAACCAATTCTTTATGTTGCTAATATTTCAGAAGAACAATTAGAAAAAGGTTTAGATGACGAAAATGTAAAGCAAGTACAAGAATATGTAAAACAAGAAAATGCAGATGTAATACCACTTTGTGTAAAAATTGAAGAGGAACTAGCAACTTTAGATGAAAAAGAACAAAAAGAAATGCTAGAAGCGTTAGGATTAGATGAATCAGGATTAGATAAAGTAATTAAAGCTAGTTATGATTTGTTAGGACTTATGTCTTTCTTAACAGCAGGTGAACCAGAAGTTAGAGCTTGGACTATAAAAAGAGGAACAAAAGCACCACAAGCTGCAGGAAAAATTCATAGTGATATAGAAAGAGGATTTATAAGGGCAGAAGTTGTTTCATACAATGATTTAATAAGAGAGGGCTCTATAAATGCGGTAAAAGAAAAGGGCTTGATGCGTTCTGAAGGAAAAGATTATATAATGCAAGACGGAGATGTAGTATTATTTAGATTCAACGTATAATAAAAACATTTACATTTTAATAATTTTTTCACGGAGTGAAAAATTAAATACAATTTTTAATATTTTTTTCGACAAAATGTAAAAAAATACTTGACTATTTTCATATCTAAGTATAAAATAAGTTTAGATAATCAAAAAATATGTTTTAATATGCATATTTTAGAGAAAAAAACAAATAATATAAAATAAGTAATATCTAAAGAAAAAAGGAGATTTAAAAAAATGAAAAATAAGAAATTAATAATTGTAAGTATTCTAATAATTGCATTTATACTATTAATGACAAATTTTGTACATGCTACTGATAATACACCAATAATAGATGTGAATGGTGATATAAGTGATCTTGTTACAGGTGATAATAACGAGCCAACAAATGATGATAATGCATCAGGTGACGGACTAACAGTTGTAAACCAAGGTACAAGTAATAATGGAGAAACTGATAATAAGCCAGCAGATAATACTAATGAAAACCTTGCAAATGAATTTGGAAAATATGGTATAGCAGAAGATTCTACATTATTCATATTTATAGCTGTTTGTATAGGTTCAGCAATATATGCATATATTAAAATTAGAAAATATAATGACGCTAGATAATAATTATGAAAAAGAACTGAAAAACCAGTTCTTTTTTTGTGCAAGAAAATTCACTATACAACATAGATAAATTCAATTAATTGATGCAGTTACAAAGTCAATGTTAAGCTCTCACAAAAAATATTTATAACTCGGCTTGAACTACTAGCCTTTTATCTGCATCTAAATTATCACAAGTAAGTAAAGTAATTATTTTATTATTTGTATTATTAGTACAAGATAAATCATCTGCATTTATAGTATATTTTTTTGAAACATGATAATCCTGTTTTTGCCCAGACAATCCATAAACACTAATAATATCTCCTTTTGACAATTCATCCAATCTACTAAAAAATCGATTATCTAAGTAGTTATGACCTACAACACATAAATTACCAACTTCATTTGGCATTGGACCACTAAAACGACAAACTGAAATTTTTAATAACTCATCAGTAGTTTCAGATAAAATAGGATAACTTAATTGCAGTTTATCAATTTGTATCATGCCAATAACAAATGGATTTTTTATATCAGAAATAATTTTATTAGTATCATATTGAGTATTATTAGAATATAAAGATACTAATTGATAATTGCTTAATAGTTCTTTTGAAATTTTTTCTTGTTCATGATTCTGATACAATTTCCAAAAAAGTGCAAAAAGGAATGCAATAGAAATAATTACAGATATTATAAACTGTAACTGATACTTTCTATTTTTAATAAACCTTTTTATATAATACCATTTATTTTTTTGAACTGAATCAATAGAAATTGTAAAATTTCCACCATAAGGAATTTCAGCAACTTCATCACTAAATTCAACATAAAAATTTTTATTTGCATTTTCATGTGTATAACGGCCAGTTTTTGATAAATTTAAGCTTTCTTGTATAATTTGATTCATATTTTAATCCTCTCATTTATATTGTAAACAGTATTAAAAAAAATATTTGTCAAAAACTTAAAATTTTATTAAAAATTTTGAAAAAAAGGTGTAAAAATTAAATAATGTATGATAGAATAAAACAGAAAAATTAAGATAGGAGTGTGTATAAAATTGCCAGATTTGAAATATAAGAGAGTATTGCTAAAGTTAAGCGGAGAAGCATTAGCTGGTGAAAAAAAACAAGGAATTGACTCGGAAACAGTTGGAAAAATATGCGACCAAATTAAAAATTTAATTAAAATGGGAGCACAAGTTGCTATTGTTGTAGGTGGAGGAAATTTCTGGAGAGGAAGAAACGGTGCAGAAATGGAAAGAACAACATCTGACTATATGGGGATGCTTGCAACAAGCATGAATGGTTTAGCATTACAAGATGCATTAGAAACTAGAGGAATTTATTCTAGATTACAAACTGCCATTGAAATGAGAGAAATTGCAGAACCATATATTCAAAGAAAAGCCATTAAGCATCTAGAAAAAGGTAGAGTTGTTATATTTTCTTGCGGAACAGGACATCCATATTTTACAACAGATACAGCAGCAGCTTTAAGAGCAGCAGAAATTAATGCAGAGGCAATTCTAGTTGGAAAAACAATAGACGGAGTATACTCTGATGATCCAAAAATCAATCCAAATGCAGAAAAATATGATAAAATTACTTATTTAGATATCTTAGAAAAAAATCTAAAAGTAATGGATTCTACAGCTACATCTTTATGCAGAGATAACCATATTCCTCTTATTGTATTTGCAATATCAGAACCTGAAAATATGGTAAAAGCAATTAAAGGAGAAAAAGTAGGTACATTAGTTACCGAATAAAAATCTATAAAAAATTGGAAAGGAGAGTATGATTATTTAAATATCATACAATATAAATTATGAATAAAATTTATGAAGAAAAAATGGATAAAACTATTAGTGTATTTCAAGAAAATTTGTCAGAAATAAGAGCAGGAAGGGCTAATCCAGCTATATTAAATAAAATCACAGTAGATTATTATGGAGTACCAACTCCAATTAATCAAGTAGCAGGTATTTCAGTACCAGAAGCCAGAATGATTTTAATTCAACCATGGGACATAAATTTATTAAAGGAAATAGAAAAAGAAATATTAAAAGCAGATATAGGAATTAATCCAAACAATGACGGAAAAGTTATAAGATTGAACTTTCCTGAATTAAATGAAGAAAGAAGAAAAGAATTAGTAAAAGATATTAGAAAACTAGCAGAAGATGCAAGAGTAGCAATTCGTTCAATTAGAAGAGATGCTATGGATGAAGCAAAAGAATTACAGAAAAAGTCTGAAATTACAGAAGATGATTTAAAAAATGAAGAAGAACAAATCCAAAAATTAACTGACAAAAAGGTTGAACAAGTTGATAATTTATTATCTGAAAAAGAAAAAGAAATTATGACAATATAGAGAGGATTTTTAAATGGAAGAAGAGATTTTACCAAAGCATATTGCTATTATTATGGATGGAAATCGTAGATGGGCAAAAGAACAGGGAATTGAAATAAGATTAGGACATAAAGAAGGAGCAGAAACATTAAAAAAGATAGCTAAATATGCAAATAAAATAGGAATTAAATATTTAACAGTTTATGCTTTTTCAACAGAAAATTGGAAAAGAACAAAAGAAGAAGTAGGAGCACTAATGGGATTACTTCAAATGTATGTTGCCGATTTTTTAAATGACAAAGAGCTAGAAAATATTAAAATAAATGTTTTAGGCGACATATCAAAGCTAGATTCTGGACTACAAAAAAGTATAAGAAAAGCAATTGATAAAACTAAAGACTATACAGGGCTTACACTAAATATTGCATTTAATTATGGCGGAAGGGATGAAATTACTAGTGCTGTAAAGAATATAGCTTTAAAAGCACAAAATAAAGAAATAAAAATAGAAGATATTAATGAAGAATTAATATCAAACAACTTATATACTGCAAATCAACCAGACCCAGATTTACTTATCAGAACAAGTGGAGAAGAAAGAATTAGTAACTTTTTATTATGGCAGTTAGCATATACAGAATTTTTATTTATAAATAAATTATGGCCTGATTTTTCAGAAAAAGATTTAGATGAAGCAATAGAAGAGTATAAAAAAAGAAATCGTAAATTTGGTGGCAAATAAAAAAATATTATAATTAAGATAGTAATAAAACAAGTTAAAGGAAGAATAATATAAATCAAAGGAAGGAACTATAAAAATGAATATAAAAAGGTTTTTATCAGGAATTATATTGTTTCCTATTGTAGCAGCAATTATAATTTTTGGAAATAAATATGTTGTTGATATTACAGTTGCAATTGTAGCAGTAATGAGCATACATGAGTTCTACAAGGCATTTCATGTTAGTAAAAAAGCAAACCCTATTAATTGGATAGGCTACTTAGCAGCAGCAATGATTTCAATCATACATCTTGTACCAATGCATATGGTATTAAAAACCATAGCACTTCTTATTCCAACTTCTATTTTATTACTATTTTGTTATGTTATTGCTACCAATGGAAAGAGAACAGTCCAAGACATTGCAATTACATTTTTTGGAGTATTTTATATAGCGATTTTTTTAATGTTTATCCCTATAATTCATGAAAATTTACCAAGTGGAAAAATATTAATATGGTTTATATTCTTTAGTGCATGGGGAACGGATACATTTGCATATATATTTGGAAAAACATTTGGAAAACATCATTTTACAGAGATTAGTCCAAATAAAACAATAGAAGGATGCATAGGTGGTACAATAGGAGCTATAATTATAGTGTTCATTTATGCAGCAATATGTAATTCAGTTTTCAACACGCAATTTAATTATGGACTAGTAATTCTAGTTGGAGCATTATTAAGTATTGTTGGTCAAATAGGTGATTTATCTGCCTCAACAATAAAAAGATATACAGGCATTAAAGATTTCAGCAATTTAATTCCAGGACATGGTGGAATGTTAGATAGAATTGACAGTGTAATATTTATTGCACCATTTGCGTATTTTTTATTAACACTATTATTAATATAAAATAGCTACACGAATGAAAAAATTATTAAAGATAGTAAATTAAAAGTATATTAAAACAATATACTTTTAATTTTAACAAATAACAAAAGGAGAGAAAAATTGATTTCAACTTTAATAACAATATTAAAAATAGTTTTTACACTAGGCTTTTTAGTATTAATTCATGAAGGTGGTCATTTTTTAGTTGCAAAACTATGTAAAATTAAAGTAATGGAATTTGCTATTGGTTTCGGACCTACAATTTGGAGTAAGCAAGGAAAAGAAACTAAATATGCTTTACGTTTAATTCCTTTAGGTGGATTTGTAAATTTGGTAGGAGAGGAAGAACGCTCAGACGAAGAAGGCTCATTTAGTAAAGCTAGTATTCCAAAAAGAATTGCTGTAGTTGTAGCAGGCGGTGCTGTTAATATTATTTTTGCAATAATAGTATATTTTACCTTAATGGCAAGCCTAGGAAACAATATTTCAACTACAATTAGTTATCCTATAGAAAATACAGATGCTCAAATTATAGGATTACAGGCTGAAGACAAAATTGTTAAAATTAATAATAAAACTATTCATTATAAAAATGATTTAGATGAAGTTCTAGAAAACTGTACAGGAGAAGATATAGAAGTTGTAGTTGAAAGAAATGGAGAAACAAGAACATATAAATTTGCACCTGAAGAAGAAAAATATAATTACACAGGAATTGCAGTTTATAATTCTAAAGAAGATAGTACTAAAATTGCAGAAATTAGTAATGAAGGTCCCGCTAAATTACAAGGATTGGAAGTTAGTGATGTAATTTTAAAAATTAATGATGTTGATGTAAAAAATGATGTAAAAAAACTGATAGAAGAAATTAATAGAGTACAGGGCGAAGAAATTAAATTTACGATAGAGCGAGACAAAGAAATTAAAGATATTTTAATTACTCCAGAAGTTCATTCCAGATACAGTTTGGGTGTATATCTACAAAAAGCAGAAAATAATTTACAAAACAACTTATATTATGCATTTTGGGAGACAGGAAATTTTGCATTTTCAATTATTGATAATATAAAATTATTATTTACAGGAAATGTTTCAATTGATCAAATGATGGGTCCTGTTGGAATAGGAGAGATTGTATCTCAAACTAGTGGTTTATCTGATTTTATATATATTTTAGCATTAATTTCTATCTCACTAGGATTTACAAATTTATTGCCATTTCCACCTTTGGACGGCGGAAAAGTAGTAATTTTATTAATTGAAGCAATTAGAAAAAAACCTATAAAAGAAAAAACAGAAATAACTATTCAAATGATTGGATTTATGATACTAATTGGCCTATCTATTTATGTTACGTATAATGATATATTAAGAATATTTTAATTAAACATAATAAAAATGGAGATTATGAAATGGAAGAAAAATTAAAAACGGTAAAAGATGTATTTAAAGATTATAATTCTAGCAGTTTGGCTTTAAGTGAGGCTAAAGTGTTATGTGTAAATATATACAAAAAAACAAATACTTTAGAATTAAATTTAAAGGCCAACTCTTCTATTTTAATAAAAGACTTAATAGATTTTGAAAAGTATTTAGAAAAACGTTTTGGATTTAAAAACATTGAAACCAAAATAGAACAAACAGCAAATGAAAATACAGATAATAAAGAAGATATTGATGAAAAAATACAATCAGAATGGCAAGAAATTTTAGATTACATGGCATATAAACATCCACTTACAAAAGCCTTGTTGAAAAATAGTAATATTGATATTAGCAATAACAAAATAACAGTTCATATGCTAATGAAAGGTAAAAATGTATTACAAGCAAGAGGAGTCGACAAAATATTAGCTACTAAATTAAAAGATATATATAACAAATCATATGTTATAAACTTTAAAGAAGAGGTTACTGATGAAATGCTTGAACAGTATGAAGCTCACAGCAAAGAATTAGAAAAGCAAGCTATTTTATTAGCACAAAAAGAAGCACAAGAACAACTAAAACAAAGAAAATCAGAAGATGAGCAAAAACAAAAATCATCAAATGGCACATTAGCTAATGAAGCAACAAGTGAAATAGCATATACAACACCACCATGGGAATTAAATTCAACTTCAGAACAAACAACAGAAGTTTCACCAATCATTTATGGAAGAAGTATGAAAATAAAAGAAGAACTTTCTAAAATTGTTGACCTATCAGTAGATAGTGGAAAGGTTCTATTAGACGGAGAAATTTTAAATACAGACGTAAGAGAACTAAAATCAGGAAAATCTTTGGTGACTTTTGATTTGTATGACGGTTCTAGTACAATTACATGTAAAGCATTTGTTGAAGCAAATAAAGTTGAAGAAACAATGAAAAGATTAAAAGGAGCAAAAGGTGCAAAGGTAAGTGGAACTGCACAATTTGATCCATTTTCTAAAGAATTAGGCGTTATTGCTAATGTAATTATAGAAAGTACCGAATTAAAGAAAGAAGTAAGAAAAGATGAAGCACCTGTTAAAAGAGTTGAACTTCATATGCATACACAAATGAGCCAAATGGACGGAATAACAGCATGCAAAGACCTATTAAAACGCGCTGTAAAATGGGGAATGAAATCAATTGCAATTACAGATCACGGTGTAGTACAAGCTTTTCCTGATGCACATAAATATCTAGAAAAAGATAATCCAGATTTAAAAGTAATATATGGTGTAGAAGCATATTTGGCACCAGATGAAGCATCTTGTGTTTCTTTTTCTAAGGGTCAAAACTTAGAAGACGCAACATACTGTGTATTAGACCTAGAAACAACAGGCCTATCTTTTAGAACTGAAAAAATCACAGAAATAGGAATTATGAAAGTAAAAAATCATAAGGTAATTGATGAATTTTGTACATTTGTTAATCCTGAAAAACCAATTCCACAAAAGGTTGTTGAAGTAACTAATATTACAGATGATATGGTAAAAGATGCACCTACTATAGAAGAAATATTGCCAAAAGTTTTAGAATTTATAGGAGATAGTGTTTTAGTAGCACACAATGCAGACTTTGACATTGGATTCCTAAAGCATAACTGCACAGAATTAGGGCTACAATTAGGAAATACATATATAGATACATTACGTTTAGCAAAAGCATTATTTCCAGAGTATAAAAAATATAAATTAGGAATTATTGCTGAAAATTTAGGCATAGAGGTAGACGTTGCACACAGAGCACTAGATGATGTTGACACAACTGTAAAAGTATTTAACATTATGCTAGATATGTTAAAGGATAAAAAAATTATTACATTAGATGATATGGAAAACAAGCTAGTAGGAAAGGCAGACTATAAATCATTACCTACTTATCATGCAATCATCTTAGCAAAAGACTATATAGGTCTTAGAAACCTATACAAATTAATTTCAATTTCACATTTAGACTATTTTTATAAAAAACCTCGTATTCTAAAATCAATATACAAAAAATATTCAGAAGGCTTAATAATGGGAAGTGCATGTGAAGCGGGTGAGTTATATAGAGCAATAATTGCAGGAAAAACAGATGAAGAATTAGAGGAAATAGCATCAGATTATGATTATTTAGAAATTCAACCAATAGGCAATAACATGTTTATGGTAAAGAATGAAACAGTAGGAAGTATAGAAGAATTACAAGATATAAACCGTAAAATTGTTGCTTTAGGAGAAAAATTACAAAAACCAGTAGTGGCTACTTGTGATGTACATTTTATGGACCCACAAGATGAAGTTTATCGTAGAATTTTAATGGCAGGTCAAGGATATGATGATGCTGATGAACAAGCTCCATTATATTTAAGAACAACAGAAGAAATGTTAAAAGAGTTTGAATATTTAGGTGAAGAAAAGGCATATGAAGTTGTGGTAACAAATACTAATAAAATAGCAGATATGTGTGAAAAAATAAGTCCAATATCACCTGAAAAATGTCCACCATATATTGAAGGATGCGAAGAAACAATTAAAGAAATTGCATATAGCAAAGCACATGAATTATATGGTGATTCATTACCAGAATTAGTACAAAATAGACTTGATAAAGAATTGAATTCAATTATTTCAAATGGCTTTTCAGTTATGTACATTATAGCACAAAAATTGGTATGGAAATCTAATGAAGACGGATACATTGTTGGCTCAAGAGGTTCAGTAGGTTCTTCATTTGTAGCCAACATGACAGGTATTACAGAAGTAAATTCACTTCCACCACATTATCGTTGTCCTAATTGTAAGTACTCAGATTTTACAGACTATGGTGTAAAAAATGGATTTGATTTACCAGACAAAGACTGTCCAAAATGCGGTACTAAATTAACAAAGGACGGCATGGATATTCCATTCGAAACATTTTTGGGATTTGACGGAGATAAAGAGCCTGATATTGACTTAAACTTTTCTGGAGAATATCAAGCGAAAGCACATAAATATACAGAAGTTATATTTGGTAAAGGAACTACTTTTAAAGCAGGAACAGTTGGTACAGTTGCTGATAAAACAGCGTATGGATATGTTAAAAAATATTATGAAGAAAGAGGTATTCCTGTTAGTAATGCAGAAGTATTAAGGCTTTCTCAAGGATGCACTGGAATAAAGAGAACAACTGGGCAACACCCAGGGGGAATTATAGTAGTACCAAAAGGAAGAGAAATTTATGAATTTACTCCTGTACAACATCCAGCAGATGATCCAAACTCAGATATTATAACAACACACTTTGATTACCACTCAATAGATCAAAACTTACTTAAGCTAGATATTCTTGGTCATGATGACCCAACTATGATTAGAATGTTATATGATATTACGGGAATAGATCCAACAAAAGTACCTTTAGATGACAAAGAAACCATGTCAATATTTAGCTCTACAAAAGCCTTAGGAGTAACACCAGAACAAATTCACTCAGAAGTAGGAAGCTATGGTATACCTGAATTTGGTACTAAATTTGTAAGAGGAATATTAGTAGATACCAAACCGACAACATTTAGTGAATTAATTAGTATATCTGGTCTTTCACATGGAACTGACGTATGGCTTAATAATGGACAAGAACTTGTTGAAAAGGGAATTGTTACACTAAGTGAAGCAATTGGCTGTAGAGATGATATCATGCTATATTTAATAAAAGCAGGAATGCCATCAAAACCAGCATTTAAAATTATGGAATTTGTACGTAAGGGAAAAGCCTCTAAAGACCCAGAAAAATGGCAAGAATATGAAAAAATGATGAGAGAATATAATATACCAGAGTGGTATATAGATTCTTGTAAAAAGATTAAATACATGTTCCCAAAAGCCCATGCAGCAGCGTATGTAACAAATGCATTTAGAATTGCATGGTTTAAAGTACATAAGCCAGCAGCATATTATACTGCATACTTCACTATTCGTGCAGATGAATTTGACAGTGACATTATGTGTCACGGAAAAGAAAAAGTAAAAAATAAAATGAAAGAAATAGAGCTACAAGGAAATGCAGCAACATCAAAAGATAAGAATATGTATGCCATTTTAGAACTTGTACTAGAAATGTATGAAAGAGGAATTAGCTTTTTACCAATTGACCTATATGAAAGCCATGCAACAAAATTTAAAATGGAATCAGAAACAGAAATAAGACCACCTTTAAATAGTGTTCCCGGACTTGGAACAGTAGCAGCAGAAGGTATAGATGAAGCAAAAAAAGATGGAAAATTCATGTCAATTGATGATATGAAAATAAGATCTAAAATAGGAAAATCAGTAGTAGAATTATTAGAAAAAGTTGGATGTTTAAAGGGAATGAGCCAAAGCAATCAAATAAGTCTATTTGGTTAAGAAAAACAACCCAAAATGGAATTAGTAGAATTTTTCATTTTTCATTTTTGGGTTGTTTTTAGTTGAAAAAATTAACATAATATGGTATAATAATTTCGATTTTAAATAAAAAATAGGAGTCAGAAATGAAAAAAGATAATAGAGAACAAATATATGCAGAAATTGTA
>CANRPQ010000021.1 GCA_947632525.1 uncultured Clostridia bacterium | reverse complement strand
AAATTATTCTAGAACTTTCTTTTACAATTTTTTATCATCTTTTAAAACTGGAATTTAAATTTTCACTTCACGTAAATATTAAAAAATTTACTACAAGGTAAAGTCGAAAAAAGTCGATAAATTATCACAAATCGACAAAACTTCTTAAATTTTACTCTAGATAACAACTGGAAAAAAATGTATAATAGGACAAGCAAAAGATAAGGAGGTTCTAATATGAATACCGAATTTAAAGAAGAAGATAAAATATTATCTATTCAAATAACAGAAGAAATTGATCATCATACCACAGAAAAATTAAGGAGGAAAATGGATTATGAAATTACAAGATTTATGCCTAGAAAAGTTATATTTGATTTTAGTAAGGTTTCTTTCATGGATAGTGCAGGAATAGGATTATTATTGGGAAGATATAAACTGGCAAAAATGTTAGGTGGGAATACTAAAATTATCAATGCTAGCCAATCTATAAAAAAAGTATTAGAAATGAGTGGAGTAGTTAGAATTATTCCAGTAGAAGAAAATAGAAAAGTAGGATAATCTACTTATTAGGAGGAATTTTTAATGAAAAGTATGTATGATAATGAAATGGAACTTAATTTTTTAAGTAAGTCAAACAATGAAGCTTTTGCTCGTATTACAGTAGCAGCATTTGTAGCACAGCTGGACCCAACTGTTGAAGAATTAGCAGATATAAAAACAGCGGTATCAGAAGCTGTAACCAATTGTATCATTCATGGATATGAAGATACAGAAGGACAAGTTAAAATTAAAGCGAAGATTTTAAGAAATACAATTGAAATTGAAATAACTGATAATGGAAAAGGAATTGAAGATGTAGAGTTGGCTAGAAAACCATTATATACAACTAAAAGTAACTTAGAAAGATCCGGAATGGGATTTACTATTATGGAAAGTTTTATGGATGAAGTAGATATTCATTCTGTTGTAGGAATTGGAACAAAGATTGTAATGAAAAAAGTTATTAAAAAGGAAGAAAAACAAGAAAAAATAGAAGAAGAAAAAAATGCTCTAATGAACTAATAATTTAGCAAAATAAGGAGGCATTTTTTTTATGCAGGAAGATTATTCAAACAATAATATAGATGTAATTGAGGCGCAAGCAGGAAACAAAGATGCAATGCAAAAACTTATTGACCGTAATAAAGGGCTAATTTGGAGCATTGTAAAAAGATTTCAAGATAGAGGATATGAATTAGAAGATTTATATCAAGTAGCTGTAATGGGATTTATAAAATGTATTAATAGATTTGATCCAAGCTTTGAAGTACAGCTTACAACTTATGCTGTACCATATATTTTAGGAGAGGTAAAAAGGTACCTTCGTGATGATGGCCCAGTAAAAATTAGTAGAAGTATTAAGGAATTAGGTATGAAGGCACTAGAAACAAAAAATGAGTATCTAAGAAAAACGGGTGAAGAAATAAAAATAGAAGACTTAGCAAAAAGATTAGGAACTTCGAAAGAAGAACTTGCATTAGCTATGGAAGCATTTAGACCAATTGAATCAATTTATCAGCCAGCATACGAAAACGATGAGGAAGGAATAAGCTTGCTAGATAAAATGGGTGGAGAAATAAATCAAGAAGAGACTATAACAAATAGAATTTGCATTCAAGAAGCTTTAAAAAACTTAAAAGACCAAGAAAAACAAGTAATAGTTTTAAGATATTATAAAGGAAAAACACAAACCGAAGTGGCAAAAATATTAGGAATTACGCAAGTACAAGTTTCAAGAATCGAGAAAAAGACATTAGAACAAATGAAAACAAAATTAGCTGTATAAAACACGAAAGGATAGCTATATGAAAAAATATATAATTTATTTTCTAATATTTATTATCTTATGTTTTTTAATTCCAATTATATTTACAAATTCATTCAAAAGAGTAGCAATATCTAATGTATCTAGTAATGTAGAAGAAAAAATAGAAGCATCAACTTATGACTATAAAAAATATACAACAGTTAGACTTTATCATTCTAAAACTAAAAAAATAGAAAAGCTACCATTAGACGAATACTTATATGGAGTAGTAAGTAGCGAAATGCCAGCAACTTATGAAGAAGAAGCACTAAAAGCTCAGGCTGTTGTAGCAAGAACTTTTACATTATATAAAATAGTTCACAACAGTAAAAAACATAAAGATGCTGATATATGTGATGATTCTACATGTTGCCAAGCGTGGATTTCAAAAGAAGATAGATTTGCTAAATGGGATGATAAAAATGAAGAACAATATTGGAATAAAATTTTAAAAGCAGTTAATAGTACACAAGGGAAAATGATTACATATAATAATGAGCCAATAAATGCCTTTTTTCACTCAAATAGTGGAGGAACCACAGAAGCCCCAATTAATGTTTGGGGAGGAAGTGGATATCCATATTTAAAATCTGTTTCAACATCAGGAGAAGATGCGTATAGTCAATATAGTTCCAATTTAACAGTAACGCAAAAACAATTTACAGATACAATCAAAAAAGTACATAGTGACTTTAAAATTGATTTTAATAAAAAAGACTGTATTAAAATTGAAGAATATACTGAGGGGAATAGAGTAAAAACTATTAAAGTAGGAAACTTATCTTTATCAGGAGTAGAAATAAGAACACTTTTTGGACTTAGGTCTGCAAACTTTAAAATTACTATGGAAAATAAAAATATTAAATTTGAAGTAACTGGATATGGGCATGGAGTAGGAATGAGCCAAACTGGAGCTGATAGCCTAGCAAAACAAGGAAAAAATTATGAAGAAATTATTCATCATTTCTATACAGATGTAGAAATTAAAGATATTTAACATTTTTGTATAATTTTCTCAAAATTGTAAATAATGCTACTAGTGAAAAATTAAAGGAGGAAATTTTTATGAGAAGAGAAAATAGAAGAAGACCAGTTGAAGAAGGAATAGACGGAAAGAAAATGTTATACATTACAGGAAGTGTACTAGCAATAGCAATTATTGTATTTGTAATTACATTTTTAATCTATGGAAACAAATTAAGTAGTAATAGTTCACAACTAGCAAAATCAAAAAATAATAATACAATTGGAAATCTAGTAGCAGTAGAAGAAACTAGTACATCATTTGGAAAAAATGTTAATGAAGCTCAAGAAGAACAAACAAATGATGAAAATACAGATAAAATTGCAGTTAATACAAGTCAAATTTTAGAAAGCGAAAAAGATACAAAAAAAGATACTACAACAAATAGTCAAAAAGATAATGGAACAACAAGTAGTAAAACAACAGAAAAAATAAAAGACCCAGAATTCAAAATGCCTGTAGAAGGGGAAATAATGAAGGAGTTTGCTAATAACAAATTAGTTTATTCTAATACACTTGATGTTTGGGCAACACATAATGGAATTGATATAAAAGCAGACAAAACAACTGTAGTAACAGCATCAGCAGACGGAAAAGTAGCATCAATAAAAAATGACCCACGTTATGGATTAACCATTATTATAGAACATGTAAATGGATATAAAACAGTATATGCTAACCTTTTAAGTGCAGAATTTGTGGTAGAAGGAGAAGAAATCAAACAAGGACAAAGCATAGGTACTATTGGAAATAGTGCAGCATTTGAAGTTTCAGATGAACCACATCTTCATTTTGAATTATTAAAAGATAATGAACAACAAGATCCTGAGTTATATTTAAAAAAATAAAATCTAAAAAGATAATATAATTATGAATAAAATAAATATATTTTAAAGAGGGTTCCTATTTTTAACTGTTACATTAGAGAGTACAGTAAAAAGAAAGAGGTATCCTCTTTAATATGCTTTTATACAGATATATTATTTACCCTATCTTGAATCCTATTAAAATATTTGTTAAAATAGGGTATAATATTTTAATAAAATAATAAAGGAGATAATAATATATGCTTAACATTATATTTATGGGAACACCTGATTTTGCAGAAGAATCTTTAAAATGCATAGTAGAAAAAGGACACAACATAATGGCAGTTGTAACAAACCCAGATAAACCTCAAGGAAGAGGAATGAAAATGGTAGCATCACCAGTAAAACAATATGCTATTTCAAAGGAAATACCTGTATATCAACCTGAAAAAGTAAAGAATAATATGGAATTTTTAGAACAAATAAAAGGATTAAATCCAGATTTAATTTGTGTTGTTGCATATGGAAAAATATTACCACAAGAATTGTTAGATATTCCAAAATTAGGTTGCATAAATGTTCATGCATCATTACTTCCAAAATATAGAGGTGCTGCTCCAATTCAGTGGGCAGTACTAAATGGCGATAAAACTACAGGAGTGACAACTATGTATATGGATGCAGGAATGGATACAGGAGATATGATTTTAAAACAAGAAATAGAAATTGGAGAAGAAGAAACAACAGGAGAATTATGGGATAGATTAAGTAAAGTTGGTGGCAAATTATTAGTAAAAACTTTAGAATTAATAGAAAATGGAAATGCACCAAGAGAAAAACAAACAGAAGAATATACTATGGCTCCAATGCTAAAAAAGGAAATGGCACAGATTAACTGGGAAGAAAAATCAGCTTCAGAAATTAAAAATTTAGTTAGAGGCTTAAATCCAATTATGGGTGCATATACATTCTTAAATGGCAAGAAAATAAAATTCTGGAAAGTACAAAGCTTAGAGGATAATGAATTTTTAGAAGTATATGAGCCTATGAAAGAATACAGCTATAGACTTCCTCAAATAACAGCAGGCACAATTTTGATTTCAGATGAAAAACAGGGATTATACATTAAAGCAAAGAATGGAATAATTAAAGTCTTAGAAATTCAAGCAGAAAATGCTAAAAAAATGAACATATCAGACTTCTTACGAGGAAATAGACTAGAAGCGGGAAGCATATTAGAATAATATCTATTAAATTTCAAAAAATAGTTGTAAAATTTTTATAGAATTGATATACTTATATCATATTAAAATATGTTTTAATAATAAGAAGGAGGAAATTTTTATGGAAGAAGAAAAGAAAGAAGTAGTTGAAGAAAATAATGGAGAAGTTGCTTTAGAGAACAATGCAAATATAAAGATAGCAGATGATGTAATTGCTGTAATAGCAGGAGTTGCTGTAGCTGAGGTTCCAGGAGTAGCAGAAATGTCAGGAGGATTTGCTGGTGGTATTTCTGAAGTACTTAGCGGAAAGAAAAATTTATCAAAAGGTATTAAAGTAGAATCTGGAGAAAAAGAAACAAAAATTGACGTTAACATTATAGTAGAATATGGTACAAGAATACCAGATGTTGCTTTTGAAATTCAAAACCGAGTTAAAACAGCAGTAGAAAAAATGACTGGATTAAAAGTAATAGAAGTAAACGTTCACGTTCAAGGAGTTAACACACAAAATATGGAAAATGCACAAAATAGTGAAGAAAATAAATAAGAAAGGCATTTTGCCTCGTAAATATTCAAGAGAACTAAGGAAACTTAACCTTGTTGTATAGGAAAATATTTAATTCTTCCTGTGCAGTAAAAAAGGGCACAGTCATTTTCACTGTGCCTACCAATTTATAGGAGGAAAACTTTATGAAATTATTAGATAAAATAGGACTAGCACTATTCTCAACATTAATACTATTTATTGCCATAATTATTTGTTTTATGATTTTTGGTTGGATTAATATTGATTGGGTATATGGAATAGTAGATGCAACTATACATGACCAAATAGCTTCTAATGTACTACTAGCACTAAACGTAGTATTTATTTTATTAGCAATTAAATGTATCTTTTTTGAATCTAGTTCAAAACGAGAAATTGATTACAAAAATGGTATTTTATTAGAAAATTCAGATGGTAAATTATTAATTACAAAAGATACTTTAGAAAATTTAGTAAATGGAGTTGTAAAAGGATTTGAAAGTGCAGAAAATGTAACTACTAGAGTAGAATTAGACAAAGAAAATAATGTAAAAGTATTTGTAAATTTAAGTGTAAAAGAAAATGCAATAATTAAGGAATTATCATCTAATTTACAAACTAAAATAAAAACAACAATTAAAAAGACTTCAGACTTAGAAGTAAAGGAAGTAAATATTAAGGTAAAAGGTATTGAGCCTGTAAAGGAAATTACTCAAGAGTAAGGGAGGTCATTAATTATGGAAGGATATACAAAATTTTGGAATAAATATGGCGGAGCAATTATTGGATTAATTGTAGGAGTTATATTAGCAATGCTAATTGTTTTTACTAATTTTTACAAGGTAATATTAGCTATTGCAATAATAATTGCATGTATATGGGCAGGAGCATATATACACACCAATAAAGAAACAGTAAAAGAAAAAACAAAGAACTTTATTGACAAGTTATAAGTATTTAACAAAATATAAAGGGGAATTAAAGCATGACAAGAACAGAAGGAAGAACTTTGGCATTTGAACTATTATATAGCTTAGAAATTCAAAAAGTAAATGATAGTGAAAAAAAAGAACAAATTGAATTATTCTTAAAAGAAAACGAAGTACAAGAAGAAAAAGTTATTAAATATGTCAAAGAAACCATATCAGGAATTGCAAAAAAAGAAGAAAAAATTACAAAGATGATTTCTAAAAACTTAAAAGAAAAATGGAATATTAGTAGAATTTCTAAAGTAAACCTAGTATTACTTAAACTAGGAATATATGAAATAATAGAAACTAAATTACCTTATAAAGTAGTAGTAAACGAAGTAGTAGAATTAGCTAAAAAATATGGAGATGATAATTCTTCTTCCTTTGTTAACGGAATTCTAGCAAATATTATTAAACAACAAGGATTAGAATAAAAATTAAAATGAGAGGAACTTATGACATATAATCCAATTAGTGTAACACAATTAAATCAATATATTAAAAGTAAATTTGAAGAAGATGAATACTTTGATAGTGTTTTAGTAGAAGGCGAAATTTCTAATTATAAACATCATTATACAGGCCATTTATATTTTACATTAAAAGACGAAAACTCTTTAATAAAATGTATAATGTTCAAAACATATACAGCACATTTAGACTTTGAACCAGAAGATGGAATGAAAGTAATGATTTTAGGAAGTGTATCTGTTTTTGAAAGAGATGGAACATATCAACTTTATGCTAAAGCAATAAAACCACTTGGAAAACTAGGGGACTTAAGTGCTGCTTATGAAAAACTAAAATTAAAATTAGAAAATGAGGGACTTTTTGCACAAGATCATAAAAAGAAAATTCCAATGTACCCTAAAACAATTGGAGTATTAACTTCTAACACTGGTGCAGTAATTCGCGACATTATAAATGTATCTACTAGAAGAAATTCAAACGTGGTAATTAGATTATTTCCTGTTCCCGTTCAAGGAGAAGGTGCTGCTGAAAAAATTGCTAAAGGAATAGAACTTATGAATGAACAAAACCTAGCAGATGTTTTAATTATTGCTAGGGGTGGTGGCTCTTTAGAAGACTTATGGCCTTTTAATGAGGAAATTCTAGCAAGAGCTATTTATTCTTCAAAAATACCAATTATATCTGCAGTAGGGCATGAAACAGACTTTACAATAGCAGATTTTGTAGCAGACTTAAGAGCACCTACACCTTCTGCAGCAGCAGAACTAGCAGTACCGGATATTCAAGAATTAAAAATAAAATTAGAAGGATATAAAAATAGATTTAAACAGTCTTTAACAAGAAAATTACAATTAATGAAACTACGATATGAAAAATGCATGAAAAGCAGAGTATTTACAGAGCCACTACAAAAAATAAATGAACAATATATGTCTATAGACATGCAAATAAAATCAATGGAATATAATATTTCAAAAAAATTGCAAGCAGATAAGGCAAAATTACAGCAACATATTTTAAAATTAGATACATTAAGCCCTTTAAAAACATTAGCAAGAGGATATGGAATTATATATAAAAATGGGCAAACAGTTAAAAAAATATCAGACTTAAAAATTGAAGATGAAATTTCAATCCAGATGCAAGACGGAAAAGCAAAAGCAAAAATCATATAAATCTAAAAGGAAGGAAATGAACAAAAAAATGAGCAAAATAACGAGAAATATAATAATTGTAGTAGTTATTGCCTTATTAGCATTTGGTATAGCTTTAGCAGTATATAATCACTTTAATTCAAAACCAATAAATGCCAACACACAAGAAGATAATATATTAGATGATGCTAATACAGGCTTAGAAAATTTAATAAATAATATTTTAAATGATGAAAATACAGAAAATGAAGAGAATATAGAAAATAATACAGAAACTAATACACAAATCCAAGGCCAAGCTTCTAGCAAAAATGATGAAATAGACTCACAAACTACTCCAGGGGAGAAAAAAGCCATTGAACTTGCAAAAGAACAATGGAAAAAAGACGGCGGAAGTCTAAATGGAGTATCTTTTAATAATGAAAGTATACAAGGCGACGGAAGATACGTAGTTTCTGTTAACAATAGTAAAACAACATTAGTTATTTCTAGATATATTGTAGATGTTATTACAGGATTAGTAGAAGAAAGATAGGAGGAGCAATATATGTCAGAAAAAGACATTTCTTTTGAAGATGCAATGAAACAATTAGAAAAAATTGCAGAGGACTTAGAAAAAGGAAACTTAAATTTAGACGAATCAGTTGATAAATTCGAAGAGGGAACGAAATTAGCAAAACACTGTAGCGAGATTTTAGAAAGTGCAGAAAAAAGAATTACTATCCTACTAAAAGATGAGCAAGTTATTAAAGAAGAAAACTTTATACAGGAAGAGGAATAGAAATGCAGGGGATTATCAATTTTATACAGGAGTATAAATATATCATAGTACCACTATTACTATGGTTTGGTATACAATTATTTAAGCTAATTTATGATTTAGTTACAACGAAAAAATTTAATTTTAAAAGAATTCTACAAGCAGGTGGAATGCCAAGTTCACATTCTGCGGTAGTTGTAGCATTAACTACAATGATAGCAAAAAGTGAAGGGATAAAGTCCCCTTTATTTGGCATTTCACTTATATTTTCATTTATAGTTATGTATGATGCTGCAGGAGTAAGAAGAGCAGCAGGAAAACAAGCAAAATTATTAAATAAAATAATAGAAACACCAGGATTAAGTGGAGTAGAAGTATCTGAAAAACTAGTAGAAGTACTAGGTCATACACCAGTGCAAGTAATTGTGGGAGCAATTATTGGAATTATAGTAGGAATTATCATTTGATTTTTAATTTTTATTAATTAAGAAGCAAATATAAATCAATTATAATAATAGGAGGAAAAATAATGGAAGATGTTGAAATTGCAAGAAATACAAAATTAGAAAGAATTTCTAAAATAGCGCAAAATGTAGGAATTCAAGAAGAAGAACTAGAACAATACGGAAAATATAAAGCTAAAATTTCTTCTGACGTGTATAAAAGGTTAAAAAACAAAAAAAACGGAAAATTAATTTTAGTAACAGCTATTAATCCAACACCATTAGGAGAAGGAAAAACCACAATGGCAATTGGTTTGGCAGACGGACTTAGAAAAATAGGTAAAAACGCTGTACTTGCTTTAAGAGAACCTTCATTAGGACCTGTATTTGGAATTAAAGGGGGAGCAACTGGTGGTGGACATAGCCAAATAGCTCCAATGGAAGATATAAACTTACACTTTACAGGTGATATCCATGCAATCACATCTGCAAATAATCTACTTTCTGCAATGATAGATAATCACATATATTTTGGAAATGAACTAGGATTTGATAGAGTGGTATGGAAAAGATGTGTAGACCTAAATGATAGACAATTAAGAAAAGTAAATACTGGATTATCAGAAGAAAAAAATGTTGTACCAAGAATGGACGGATTTGATATTTCTGTAGCATCTGAAATAATGGCAATCTTTTGTCTAGCAACAGATATAGAAGATTTAAAAAGACGAATTGGAAACATTATAGTTGGATATACAAAAGAAAATAAACCAATTACTGCAAAAGACTTAAAAGCAGAAGGAGCAATGACAGTATTATTAAAAGATGCAATAAATCCAAATTTAGTACAATCACTAGAGCAAACTCCAGCTATAGTACATGGTGGACCATTTGCAAATATTGCACATGGATGTAATAGTGTTATTGCAACAAAATTAGCATTAAAATTAGGAGACTATGTTATTACAGAGGCAGGATTTGGTGCAGATTTAGGTGCAGAAAAATTCTTAGATATTAAATGTAGAAAAGCAGACTTACAGCCAGATGCAGTAGTATGTGTTGCAACTATAAAAGCATTAAAATACCATGGGGGTATGCCAAAAGAAGAACTAAATCAAGAAAGTATAGAATACTTAGAAAAAGGATTTAAGAATCTTGAAAGACATGTAGATAATTTAAAAAATCGTTATGGATTAAATGTTATTGTAGGAATTAATAAATATACACAAGATACTGATGCTGAAGTTAATTTATTAAAGCAAAAATTACAAGAAAAAGGAATTGAATTAAGCCTAATAGAAAGTTGGGAAAAAGGTGGAGAAGGTGCTGTAGACTTAGCAGAAAAGGTAACTAAATTAGTAGAACAACCATATAACTTCCAATTTGCATATGATGTAGAAGAAAGCATTGAAGAAAAAATAAAAGCAGTAGCTCAAAAAATATATGGAGCAAAAGATATAGAATATACAGAAGAAGCAAAAAAACATATCAAAGAAATTGTAGAACTAGGGTATAGTAATTTACCAGTATGCATTGCAAAAACACAATATTCTTTCTCAGATGACCCTAAAAACTTAGAATGTAAAGAAGAATTTAATATTGATGTACAAGATGTAGTGCTAAGATCAGGGGCAGAATTTATTGTTGTACTAACAGGTAAAATAATGACAATGCCAGGACTTCCAAAAATACCTGCAGCCGAAAAAATTAATTTAGATGAAAAAGGAAATATTATAGGTATTTTCTAAAAATTTATTAGCAACCTAAAATAAAACGATTTGAATAAATTCACCATTTTTGGTTAAAATAACAATGAAAAATTTTAACGAAAGTGGTGCATTTTTATGCTTAAAAAAATAACAAAGAATAAAAGAACCATATGGGCAATAATAATTATTATATTATCATTTAGCCTACTTTTTTTATATAATATATTTTTTAGAAACAATGAAATAGAGGCATTATCAAAATATGGCTCAAGAGGAGAAGAAGTAAGGCAAATACAAACCAAGTTAAAAAGGTGGGGTTACTATAATGGAAATATAGACGGAATTTATGGAAGTCAAACACAAAAGGCTGTTAGGTGGTTTCAATCAAAAAATGGATTAACAGTTGACGGTATAGCAGGAAAAAACACATTAAATGCAATGGGAATCTATACATCTTCTACAAGTTCTAGTTCTGGAGCAACAAATTCTAATGACTTAAACTTGTTATCTAGATTAGTATATGGAGAAGCAAGAGGAGAACCATACTCAGGGCAAGTTGCTGTCGCATCTGTTGTACTAAATCGTGTTAAAAGTAGTTCATTTCCAAATACTGTTTCAGGCGTAATATACCAAAGAGGAGCCTTTGATGTAGTAACTGACGGCCAAATAAATTTAACACCAAATGATACTGCAAGAAAAGCAGCACAAGATGCTTTAAATGGTTGGGACCCTAGCTATGGTGCAATATATTACTTTAATCCAAATACAGCAACAAATAAATGGATATGGTCAAGGCCAATGACAGTTACTATTGGTAAGCATAGATTTTGTAAATAGTTATACACATAATTATTTTTGTTCTCCTTGACAAATTAAATTCATATTGATAATATTATGAAAGAAAATTAGTCTAAAATGGAGGCAGTATGATTTTATATCCAAAACTTTATTTAAATAGTGTAAAAGAAATTAGCTTAGAATTATTAAAAAAATACAATATAAAAGGCCTTATTTTAGATGTTGATAATACTCTTATTGACTATAATAAAAACATGCCAGAAGGTATAAAAGAATGGGCAGATAATTTAAAAAATTCTGGGATTGATTTATGTATTGTTTCTAATACAAATCAAAAGCAAAAAGTTAAAGATGTTGCTAAAAAATTAGGAATTCCCTATATATACTTCGCAATGAAACCATTAAAAAGGGGACTTAATAAAGCAAAAAAAATATTAAACTTAGAAAGTAATCAAATAGGGGTAGTTGGTGACCAAATATTAACAGACATAATAGGAGCTAATATATGTAAAATGTTTCCTATATTAGTAAAACCAATAAATGAAAGAGATATTTGGGTTACAAAGATAAAAAGACCAATAGAAACTAAAATCATTAAAAAATATCAAAAAGAATGTAAAAATAATGTAACAAAAAATAATGCAAATGAAGGAGAAAAAAATGTATATAAATGATATTCATATATTAATTTATGTTTTAATAGGAATAGTAGGGCTAATAGTAGGTCAATTTATAGACTGGTGCAATAAACGTTTGCCAGAGTACAAAAAAGTTTTATCTAAAGAATTTTTTACTGAATATATAAAACACTTTAAACCAAACTATTTATTAATGGTAATAACTAGCATTTGTTATCTAGGATTAGTATATACTTTTAACATTAGCATAGACTTATTTAAATATATGATTCTAGTACCAATGTTAATATCTGCATTCTATATTGACTTAAAATTACAAATTATTCCAAACCGATTAACATTAACCATATTTGAAACAGGTCTTATATTTACATTTTTAAATGCAGCATTGAACTTAAATTTAGGAATAACAGTTTTCACAAATAACATATTAGGAATGCTTGTTGGTGGAGGAATTTTTCTACTAATTACTGTAATTGGTGGAATTATTGCTGGAAAAGAAGCAATGGGATTTGGTGATGTAAAATTAATGGGGGCACTTGGCCTATTCTTAGGTTGGGAAAAAATTATTATTGTTTCAGTCATGTCATTTTTATTAGCAGCAATTATTAGTATTATAATTTTAATTTTTAGAAAAAAACAATTCGATGATTACATACCATTTGGACCTTTTATTGTAATATCAACTTTAATTACTATTTTTGTACCATATGGACTACTAGAATTCATTCTTTTAAAAATATTTACATTAGGAATGTATAATAAAAGTATTAATTAATAAACAATACAATGTATAAACTCTAAAGAAGAAAAATAAGGTAGGTGGTTTTTATGAATGAAAAAATAAAATGGTTGAGGGAAAAACTTCGAGGACTAAACATGGAAGGAATGATAGTTTCTAATCCTGTAAATATAAAATATTTAACAGGAATAGATAGTGAAGGAGTTTTATTACTCACCCGCAAAGAAAATCACTATATTACAGACAGCAGATATATTGAAGAAGTACATTCAGTTGTAACAATTGATGATGAAATTATTGTGTCAAATTATACAGATATTAGTGAATATGACTATGAAAACTTTTTCTCTTTCTGTGAAAATGTAGGATTCGAAGAAAACTACATTACATATAGCATGTATAAAAACTACATGCAAAAATACAAAATGAAAAATTTTGAAGAAACAGAAGGCATAATTGAAAAAGGAAGAATGATAAAAGACAATGATGAAATTGCAAAAATACAAAAGGCTTGTGAGATCACAGACAATTGCTTTACATATTTGCAAAGCTTTATAAAAATAGGAATGACAGAAAAACAAATTGCCAATGAAATAGAGCGTTACTTCTTAGAAAATGGAGCAGATGGACTTTCTTTTGAAACCATTGTTGCTTCAGGAAGCAATTCATCAAAACCACATGCAAAAACTACTGAAAAGAAAATTGAAGAAGGAGATCCTATTACAATCGATTTTGGTTGCAAATATAAAGGATACTGCTCAGATATGACAAGGACTATATTCGCAGGATATATTCCAAGCAATATAAAACAAGTTTATGACTTAGTACTAAAAAATCAATTACAAACATTAAAAGACATGAAAGAAGGTGCTAGCATACGTATTATTGCAAGAAATGTAGACAATGATTTTAAATTACATGGATATACTATGTCTCATAGTTTAGGACATGGAGTAGGACTAGAAATTCATGAACTTCCATATATTAATAGCAAAAATGATAACATATTAAAAGCAAATATGGTAATAACAAATGAACCAGGAATTTATTTACCAGGTGAATTTGGTGTAAGAATTGAAGACACAGTATTAATTACAAAATCTGGTTGCATAAATTTAACAAAATCGGATAAGAATTATATTATAGTAGATAAAATTTAGCTAAAATGTTGATTTTTAGCTAAAAATAATGTATAATAGTAAAGATTTATATAAATAAACAAATTTGAAAGGGGAAAAATTATGGCAGAAGTATATATGGCAGGAGATTTTAGAAACGGAACAACATTTGAAATGGATGGAAATGTATTTAAAGTAGTAGAATTCCAACATGTAAAACCAGGAAAGGGTTCAGCATTTGTAAGAACAAAAATTAGAAATGTAATTTCAGGAGCAGTTCTTGAAAAAACATTTAACCCATCTGATAAATATCCAGCAGCAGAAATAGAAAAGAAAGAAATGCAATATTTATATGAAGACGGCGGAATTTATTATTTTATGGATAATGAAACATATGAGCAATTACCATTAAATAAAGAACAAATTGGTGATAGTTTAAAATTCTTAAAAGAAAATATGAATGTAAAAATTCTTTCATACAAAGGAAACGTATTTTCAGTAGAACCACCAATGTTTGTTGAATTAGAAGTTACATATACAGAACCAGGATTTGCTGGAAACACAACAACTACATCTGGAAAACCAGCCACATTAGAAAATGGCTATGAAATTTCTGTACCAATGTTTATAAATATCGGTGATGTAATTCGTATTGATACTAGAACTGGCGAGTATATGGAAAGAGTTTAATTTGAAGGGAAGAAAAAGCAAATGTCAGAATTAAGCAATCGTTATCAACAAATTATGAAAGACTTACAAGCCAATATAAAAGATGAAAAAGATAAGAAACTTGTAATCGATAAATTCCAAGAACTTTGCATGATGTTTATGGATGTTATTGACCGTTTAACATATTTAACAGACTTAAGAATGAAAGAAGTTGAACAACAGCAAAAAGAAATAGATAATAGAATGGGAAAAATCCAAAAAGCAGTAGATGAAATTGAAAGTGACATTTATGAAGACGATGAAAATTATGAATTTGAAATTATTTGTCCTTACTGCAACCATGAATTTGTAACAGACATTAGTAGTGATGTTAATTCAGAAGTTGAATGTCCAGAATGTCATAACATGATAGAGCTAGACTGGAACAGCGATGATGAAGAAGAATGTAGTCATGATTGCTCATGTTGTTCACATGATCATGTAGCTGAAGAAGATGAAGATTATAAGGAAAACACAAGCGATAAAGAAGATAATGATAATGATGATGATATGTAATTAACAATATAAGTATATGTCAAAACAATTTATAAAAAATCCAAATTGTTATGAAATTTAACAATTTGGATTTTTTTGTTAGTATTGCCATTACTTTTAATATTACTTTTTAAATAAACTCATTGGATCAATATACTTCTCATCCACACGAACACCTAAATGTAAATGAGGACCAGTTGTAGCACCGATTTGTAGGATTACCATTTTCATCTCTGTACTGATTTCCAGGAACACCATACACATTCTTAGGGCCAACATAACCAATAACATCACCTTTTTTCACAATATCCCCTTTTTTTACAATATATGTAGGAGAAACATGACAATAAGTAATTTTCATATTATTAACAGAAAGAGTAATAGTATATCCACCACCACCTAAAAAACCAGTAAATGTAATTTTACCGTCACAAACAGCAATAAATTTGCTACCTTGTGGTGCTCCTATATCCATTCCTGCATGATAAGAAGTAGCACCAGCAGTAGGAAGGTCACGATAGCCAAATGGGGAAGTAATAGTAGTATAGCCAGGTGCAGGCCATACATATTCATCATTTGGATCAAAAGAAAAATATGTATCATCAGAACTAGAACTACCTAAAATTGCTGGACCAAAAAAACATGAAATAAATATTACAAGAAATATAAGAACAATAAACGAGATATAAAATGGTTTAAAAAAGCTACTATACATAAAAATACCTCCATTTTTATTTAGTAGCCCCCGATTTTAAATAAATTATAAAATTAATTTTCTTTACCTTTTTTAGATAAATCCTTAAAAGCAAAAAATTTGCTAATAAAAAAGTTTAAAATAATAACAATGACAGTCATTAACATTTTATTAATCAAATAAGCCATGTTATCACTAAACATACCATAGAAAGCATGAATTACATCATTTAGTAGAAATACTCCAACAATTTCTAATACCATAGTAAATGCTCTACCTAAAACAAATTTACCAAATTCAATCCATTTTTCCTTAATAGTATTGGCATCAGAATGAAAAACCCATTTACGATTTGTAAAATATGCAAATAAAATTGAACAAATAATTCCAATAGTACTAGCAATATTTCCTTCAATGTGTAATAATGCCTTTAAAATATATGAAACAACAATATTTACAACTGTTGTTAAAACTCCAAAAATAATATAAGAAAAAACCTCTCTATTACATACCTTTTTGATTAAATTTTTTACTTTATCCATTAAATACTCCTCGTTTTTTAAAAATAAAACTTTGGCATAAATATACCAAAGTTAATGGTGGCAGGGGTAGAAGGACTCGAACCCTCACAAGCGGTTTTGGAGACCGATGTGCTACCATTAACACTATACCCCTAAATTCATTTCAGATACATACATTATATTAGCATAGTTTTATAAAATGTGCAATAATTTTTAAAAAATATTTACATTTATTGAGCTAAATTTGATATACAAAAA
>CANRPQ010000020.1 GCA_947632525.1 uncultured Clostridia bacterium | reverse complement strand
TCCCATCTTCTTGTTTGATGTCCAAAATGAACACCAGCTTCTAGTAATTGTTTCATTGCAACTACTGCCATAATTTAATTCCTCCTTTTAGTTTTTCCTCCACACTGTTTCAAGCATATAAAAAAACTTACTCCCTGCTTGCGAAAGTGTTGCGTGATTGGCTTCCGTAGCTTTTAAGTTAAGCACTATTTTCATACTAACAATGTGTGTGTATTTTTCAACAGATGATATTATATCAAAAAAGTGCTGCAAATGCAACACTTTTTTCTAATTTTGTCTTAACTTTTTACTAAATCTTAAAAACATATAATATATTATTTAAAATGTAACTGAAAGATATATTATGTGTTTTTATGTATTTCTACTATTCGCCGAAATATCTTTTTAATAATCCATCAAATCCTCTACCATGACGAGCCTCATCTTTGCACATTTCGTGTACTGTATCGTGAATAGCATCATATCCTAATTCTTTTGCTCTTGTAGCAAGTTGTTTTTTACCTTTGCAAGCTCCATTTTCTGCTATTGCTCTTAGTCCTACGTTCTTCTTAGTATCTGCATAAACTACATCTCCTAATAATTCCGCAAACTTAGCTGCATGTTCTGCTTCTTCCCAAGCATATCTTTTAAATGCTTCTGCTATTTCTGGATATCCGTCTCTATCAGCTTGACGACTCATAGCAATATACATTCCTACTTCTGTACATTCTCCCATAAAGTTTTCCTTTAATCCATTAACTACTTCTTCGTCCAATCCTTGTGCAACTCCTATTATATGTTCATCTGCATAACTCTTTTTTTCTGATTCTTCTTTTAATTCAAATTTATCTTTTCCAGCTCCACATTGTGGACATTTTTCTGGTGCTTCCTCTCCAAAATGAACATATCCACATACTTTACATACATATGCTTTCATTGTTTTTCCTCCTTTAAATTTTAATTTATTTTAGCAACTATTATTTTAATTTATTAAATTAAAATTTTCAACTGTTTTTTATAAATTTTATTTTTAATTATTTTACATTAAGTTAAAAATTAAATGTAATTATAAAAATAGTAAATATAATTTTTAATTTTTTTTATTTTTTTGTACAATTTTGTCAAAATATGTGATATACTTTGTTCACAAATGATAAATGAGTTCGGAGGTAAAGTTATGAATTTTAATAAATGTAGTCGTTGTGGTTGTTTCTTTATGTCAGATAGTAGTGTGTGCCCTAATTGTCAAACTAAAGATATGTATGAAATGGGACAATTAAAAGATTTTTTAGAGGAAAATACAAGTAAAATTAATATAGATAGTTTATCCGCTTCTACTGGTATATCTGTTAAAAATTTAAATCGTTTTCTATCTCAAGAACAATTTTCTGAGTTTAGTGGTCAGATACAAAAAGATGACGGAAATATTGGAATTCAGTTATAGTTTATGTAATTAAAGAATTGTAAATCTTGAAGTGCACCCTAAATGTTAGGCAAAAAACTAGCATTTTGAGTGCACTTTATTTACTTAAAACTGAATTGACAGTTTTTATTTAGTTAATAATTAAAATCTGACATTTATATTTTTTGTATTAGTTTATAATAAAATTTATATTTATATAATTTTTAATATATTTTGTTTATGATCTATTTTTGTTTCACTTATTCTATAGCTTTGTTGTAACATATCTACTGCATCTTTTCCTTTTTTTTCATCATTTGCATGTATATATGCTAGCACTTCTCCATTCTCTACTTTATCTCCTATTTTTTTCTTCAATACTATTCCTACAGATGAATCAATATTATCTTCCTTTTTCTTTCTGCCTGCACCTAAATTCATTGAAATTTCTCCAACTGTTTTCGCATCTAAACTTACTACATATCCATTCTTATCTGATATTACTGGTAAAATGTATTTAGCTTTATTAAATAAATCTATATTATCAATATATGTGATATCTCCTTTTTGAGTTTTTACTAATTCTTTAAATTTATTAAAAGCATTTCCATTTTTTATTTGTTCTAACATTTTTTGTTTATTTTCTTCAATATCGTTTCCTTTGCCTGCTAATTTTATCATGTATGCCCCTAATGTAAGTATTACTTCTTTAACATCTTCTTGCATTTGACCTTTTAATGCTTTGATTGCTTCGATTACTTCTAATGAATTTCCTACCGCTTCTCCTAATGGTTCTTCCATTGATGTTATAATGCATACTGTTTCTTTATTAGCTAGTTGTCCTATTTTCTTCATGGTTTCTGCTAATTTTGTTGCCTGTGTTAAATCTTTCATAAATGCACCACTACCACAAGTAACATCTAATATTATTTTATTTGCTCCAGCTGCTATTTTTTTACTCATAATGCTAGAGCTAATAAGTGTTATGCTTTCTGTTGCAGATATTGTATCTCTTAAAGCATATAATTTTTTATCTGCAGGCGCTAAGTTAAGTGTTTGACCTATTAAACTGATTCCACACTCTTTAACATTTTTTATAAATTCTTCTACACTAATATTCGTATTATATCCTGGTATAGATTCTAGTTTATCTATTGTTCCACCAGTATATCCTAATCCTCTTCCAGACATTTTTGCAACTGGGATTCCAAGTGAACTAATTATTGGCGCTAAAATTAGTGTAACTTTGTCACCTATTCCACCAGTACTGTGCTTGTCCACAACTGTTCCTAATTCTGATAAATCTAGAATGTCCCCTGAATGTGCCATAGCTAATGTTAAATAAGTTGTTTCTTCTTCATTCATTCCATTAATGTATATTGCCATGGTAAGTGCTGCTGCTTGATAGTCTGGTATAGTTCCATTTGTATAATTTGTTACAAAATATTCAATTTCTTCTTTAGTTAATGCTTGCTTATCTCTTTTTTTGGAGATTATTTCTTGAATATTCAATTTAAAATTCCCCCTATGTAAATATCTTAAACAAAATTTTTTGTAAAGCTACGACGATGTAATGGGCAAAGTCCATATTCTTTAATTGCTTTTATATGTGCTGCTGTACCATATCCTTTATGTTGTGCGAATCCATATTGAGGATATACTTCATCCCACTGCCTCATTATTCTGTCCCTTGTTACCTTAGCAATAATAGAGGCACATGCAATAGAATAGCTGATAGCGTCCCCATGAATAATTGATTTGTATGGTATACCGTCTGTATCAATTTTTGTTAAAGCATCTACCAAAATTGCATCTGGCTTGCTAATACCTAAATTTGGGTTTTCTTTTAATTTTTCTTCCATTTCTTTAATGGCTTCTGTTAATCCTTTTTTTGTAGCTTGTAAAATATTTATTTCATCAATTACTTTTTCTCCTATAATTCCTACACCATAGCTAATTGCTTCTTCTGTAATTAATTCATAAAGTTTTTCTCTTTTATTTTCTGAAATCTTTTTAGAATCATTAACTCCTTCTATCAAAGAATTTCTTGGCATTAATGCACATGCCACTACAACTGGACCTGCTAGGGGTCCACGTCCAGCTTCATCTATTCCGGCAATTGCTACTAGTTTTTTTTCTTCATATAGTTCTTCTTCTATCCTTTTTAATTCTTTTAATCTTGCTAGTTCTTTTTCTTTCATTTATATTTCCTTTATAATCTTATTTTTCCTTATTTTCTTCTATATTTTTTTCTTCATTCTGTTCTTCATTTACTTCTTTTTCTATGTCTTTTGCTTGATAATGCCTTTCTCCTGTTTCGTCTATATATCCTTTTGTATAATATACATCACCAGAAGTATATTCAACAATATAATAACTTCCCTCGTCTAGAATTACATCTATTAGATCTAAGTCATTTAAGTTCTGCTGATTTAATACATAATATTTTTTGCCTTTCTTATTTGCATTAAAGATTCCTTTTTCTAAAAATTCTTTAATTGTAGCGTCTTCCTTCATCTCTGATAGCACTGTTCCTACTAGTATTTCGTCCTTCTTTTTTAAGGTATATTCAGTAGAAATATTTTGTATTTTCCCCTTTACCCTAAGTATATCTGTTTTAATGTCTATTGTTTTTTCTTTGCTTACTTGCATTCGCACAAAGTATACTACTGCAAAAGCAATTAATGCAATAACTACTACCAAAATAGCTGTACTTAAAAATGTTAATCCCTTTTCACTTTTCATTGTTTTGCTCCTTTTATTTTATATATTTATATTTATGTTTTAATTACTTTATTTATTAAATTTTGCTTTAATTATATTCAATTCCGGGTTTAGTGTCAAGTTTATAAATTTGTAAATTTGCCATTAAAAGATACAAAAACTTCACATTTTTTTCACAATTCTCTTGTATGATATATTTGTTTTAGGATATAATTTAAAAAATATTTGGAGGTATAATATGGAAGAAAATCAAACAAATCAAAACAATAATACTCGGTTCAGATAAATCTTTTAAGAATACTGACCCAGCAATAACAGAAGCAAGTTATAGGGAATTTAAAAATAGTGAAAAAAAGCAAAAGTCTAATAATGCAGGCTTTGGAAAAACTGTTTTGTTACCTTTTTTATGTGGAGCACTTGGAGCTACGATAGTAATTGGAACTTGTATTGGTGTGCCAGCTGTTAAAGAAATGGTTATAAAAAATTTGATTACATCAAATAGTTCAAGTTCTTCAAGCGATGAAGATAATAGTAGTGCTAATTTAAATACTCAGTTAATTTCATTACAAGGCTATTCTGATACAGCTATAGGAGTTGCTAAAAAGGTTCAACCTTCTATCGTTGCTATTACCGTACAATATTCTGTTAATTCTATTTTTAATGGAACATCTGGTACAGTAAAAGCTAAAGGTTCAGGTATTATAATTAGTGAAGATGGTTATATTTTAACCAATAACCATGTTGTAAATTCTTCTAGTTCTTCTACTTTTTATGAAATTGGAAAAGCAAATAGTGTAACAGTTAAATTATATAATGATGATACTGATTATAAAGCAGAAATTATTGGTACTGATTCTCAAACTGATTTAGCAGTTATTAAAATTGATAAAAATGGTTTAACTGCTGCAGAGCTTGGAGATTCTAATAGTGTTCAAGTAGGAGAATTTAGTATGGCAATTGGTAGTTCTTTAGGATTAGATAATAGTGTTACAGCTGGTATCGTAAGTGCTGTAAATCGTGAAGTAACTGATGAAGATGGTAATAAATATGCTGCTATTCAAACTGATGCCGCTATAAATTCAGGAAATAGTGGTGGTGCTTTAGTTAACAGCAAAGGTCAAGTAATTGGTGTTAATACATTAAAATTAACTGGTACTGGTGTAGAAGGTGTTGGATTTGCTATACCTATTAATTCTACTAAGGATATTTATAATCAGCTTATACAATTTAGTAAAGTAAAAAGACCTTATATTGGTATTACCGGTCGTAATCTAGATGAAAACACAGCAAAGCAACATAATTTAGTTGTTGGTGTTTATGTATTAAGTGTAGATGAATTTTCTGCTGCTGAGAAAGCTGGTATTAGAGCAGAGGACGTTATTATTGAAGTTGAAGGAACTAAAGTTAAAACCATGGACGAAATAAATGAAATTAAAAATAAAAAACAAGTTGGAGATAATTTAAAAATAAAATTTGTTCGTAATGGTAAAGAAAAGGAAGTAACTCTTACATTGCAGGAACAATCATAATTTGAAGCTATAATAATGGATTATAATTTTCATGTTAGATTAATAAATTTAACATGGAAATTTTTTTATATAATATTAAAAAGTAGAGAAAATCAAAGATAAAGTGAGATTTAGTGAGATTTACAATATATTATTTCGCTAAAAATGCTTACATTTTTGTATAAAACTTGTTATAAAAGCCATATCAAGTATATTCTATTTGAAATTGTAAACAATATGTGGTATAATAAAGTTTAGCGTGTGGTTAAAAAATGTTAATTTTTTCATGTTAACTGCACATAGTTAAAGGAGTGTGAAGTTTATTTTAAACAAGCAAATTGGATATTATACAAAAGAAACTATTAAATGTTTAAGACTTGTAGCTATTGCTTTGTTTATTATATTTTGCGTAATTTTTTTAAAGTATAATTTAGTATGTGAAGTAAGTATTTCAGGTGAAGTATTAGGTTATATTGAAAATAAAAAAGCTTTTGAAAATGAATTACAAGAATTAGTAAATCAAGAAGGAACAAATAATGTTGCATTTGTAGATTTACCAGGTGTTCCAGAATATAAATTAGCTTTTGTATCAAATGATTATAAAGTAAATGATGCTGAAGTATTTGCTAAAATCGAAGAATCTACTAATATTACTTATAAGTATTATGGTATTACTGTTAATGGTAAGCAAAAATCTGTAGTAGGTTCTTTAGATGAAGCTGAAGATTTAGTATCTAAAATGAAAAAAGAGTATAAAGATAATTTAGATTTTAAAATAGGTATTGAAGAAGTATATTCTAAAAATAGCAAAGATATTAAAACTGTAGAATTAGCTGTTGCTGAAGATAAGGTTTCAAACGAATTACAAAAAATGGAAAGTTCTTCAGTAAATGGCGTGTATTTAGCTCAAAAGCCTATTACTGGTATTATAACTTCTCGTTTCGGAGATAGAGAAGATATCCGTAGTTTTCCACATAATGGTTTAGATATTGCAGCTCCCTATGGTACAAAAATTAAGTCTGCTACAGATGGTGTTGTAACTACTTCTGGTAATAGAGGAACCTATGGTAACCTAGTTGTTATCGATTGTGGCCACAATGTAGAAATTTATTATGGTCACTGTAGTAAATTATTAGTAAATGTTGGAGATAAAGTAAAAGCTGGAGATATTATTGCTGAGGTTGGATGTACTGGTAACTCAACTGGTAACCATTTACATTTTGAGATTAAGATTAATGGAATTTCAGTGAACCCACAAAATTATATTTATAACTAGATTACGAAATCTATAATGGTTATATTAGGCTTTATATTATAAAAATACTTAAAAATATATTTATATTTATTTTGCCATATAATCACCATTAGGTCACAAAAAGGACAAATTTCATTGGTATATTATATATGTAGTCAATGATAAGTTACTCCGTTGTTGACTATATATTAGTAAAACATCCCCTTTTATTTTCAAAAGTAGCCACTAGAGAGGTGGCTACTTTTTTATATAATTTAAATTTCTTGTTTACTAGCATATATTATTTTTCCAAACTTAATTTCATTTACCTTTTTTTGTAGTTCCATGATCAAAATTGGTAGAATTGAAATTCCACAAGTAATTAGCCATTGGAATGCTGTTAATGGTACTAATTTAAATATGTTAGCAACTGGTGGTATTAATACTACAATCACTTGTAATATAGTTCCTATTAAAAATGCTCCTAATAAATATTTATTGTCTAATATTCCAACTTTAAATATAGATTCTTCGCTTTTAATGTTAAAACTATGTACTAGTTCTAAAAGTCCTAAACTTACAAATGCCATTGTTCTTCCCACTTCTACGCTGTATAAATAATTTCCTAAACTAAATGCAACCAATGTTAAAATTCCTAGCATAGTTCCTTCTACAAATATTTTACTCCATAATCCGTCTGCAAAAATTCCTTTTTTACTATCCCTTGGCTTTCTATTCATAATTTCCTTGTCACATGGCTCTAATCCCAAGGCGATTGCTGGAAGTGAATCAGTTACTAAGTTTACCCATAGTAGCTGTATCGCAAGTAATGGTGATTTTAAGCCTAATAATAGTCCTAAAAATATTGTAACAATTTCACCAATATTGGTTGCAATTAAAAAATGAACTGCTTTTTTTATGTTGTCAAAAATATTTCTTCCCTGTTTTACTGCTTCTACAATAGTAACAAAATTATCATCAGTAAGTACCATATCTGCTGCATTTTTGGCTACATCTGTTCCGTTTTGCCCCATAGCAATTCCAATATCAGCATTTTTTAATGCAGGAGCGTCATTTACGCCATCACCAGTCATTGCTACCACTGCCCCGGTAGACCTAAATGCTTGCACAATTCTTACTTTATGTTCAGGTGTTACTCTTGCAAATACAGAATATTTCATAATATTCTTTTGTAGTGTATCTTGTGAAATTTTATCTAACTCTTCTCCTGTAATTGCTAGATCATTATTTCTTAAAATTCCCAACTCTTTAGCAATGGCTTTTGCAGTTGCTATATGGTCTCCTGTAATCATAACTGTTTTTATTCCTGCCCTTTTACAAGTTGCTACTGCTTCTTTTACTCCTTCTCTTGGTGGATCAATCATACCTATTAACCCTACAAAAACTAAATTGTTTTCTATCTGCTCTGTTGTAATTTGATTTGGAAGTGTATCAACGTCTAAATATGCAATTGCAAGTACACGTAAAGCATTATCTGCCATTATATTATTTTGTTTTTCTATTTTTTCTATTATATTTGAATTTAAATCGGTTATTTGGGTATTATAATATGCTTTACTACAGTGCTTTAATAATACATCTGGGGCTCCCTTTGTAATAATACGGTATTCTCCACTTTGTAGCTTATGAATTGTTGTCATCATTTTTCTGGTAGAGTCAAATGGTATATCCGCTACTCTTTCCATTATTTTATATAGTTCCTTTTTATTCTTTCCTTGTTTTAGTGCTCTATCCACTATTGCTGTCTCTGTAGGTTCACCATTTAATACATATTCTAGTTTTCTTCCTGTCATTTCTGCAATTTTTTTCGTTGTATCTTCTGCTTTTCCAGTAGTTATTTCTACATCTGTGCACATCGTAGCTAATTCTAGTATTTTTTCTAGTGTATCTGAATCTTTTACTTCTCCCTCACTATTTGAGATTTTTGTTACTTGCATTTTATTTTGCGTTAAGGTTCCTGTTTTATCAGAGCAAATAACACTACTACTACCTAGAGTTTCTACTGCTGGTAGCTTTCTAATAATGCTATTTTTCTTAGCCATTTTTGTAACACCTATTGAAAGCATAATTGTTACAATTGCCGGTAAACCTTCTGGTATTGCTGCAACAGCAAGTCCTACAGAAGTCATAAACATTTCTATTGGTTCTATCTTTTTCAAAATACCTATTACAAAAATAAAAATGCAGATTAATAAGCATCCTACTCCTAGGCTCTTTCCCACTTGTCCTAATTTTTTTTGAATTGGGGTTTCTGGTGTTTCATTTGTTATAATCATTTTGGCAATTTTTCCAACCTTAGTATTCATGCCTATATCTGTTACTATTGCCTCTCCATGGCCATTAACAACAATTGTTGTGGCAAATGCTAAATTTTTCATATCCCCTAATGCTGTTTTTTCAGGTAAAACAAGGTCTGATTCTTTTAAGCATGGAACGGTTTCTCCTGTTAAGCTAGATTCCTCTATTTTTAAATTTGAAGATGTAATTAATCTACAATCTGCTGGTACATAATTTCCTGCTTCTAATATAACAATATCTCCTGGTACTACATCTTCTCCCTTAATTGTTACAAGTTTTCCGTCTCTTCTTACTTTACATGTAGGAGCAGACATTTTTTTCAATGCTTCAATGGATTTTTCGGCTTTTGCCTCTTGAATTAGTCCCATTATTGCATTAAATACTACTATTACAATTATGATAATTGAGTCAAAGTAATCATTTTCTCCTTGTACTTTTGATACTACTGCAGATACTACAGATGCTATTAAAAGAATAATTATCATAAAATCTTTAAATTGTTCCAAAAATTTAAGCCATATTGGCTTCTTTTTTTGTTCTTCTAATTGATTTGCTCCGTACTTATTTTTTCTTTGCTCTACTTGCTCTTTGGTTAAGCCTAGTTTTAAATTTGTATTCATTTTTTGTTCTACTTCATTTGTAGATAAAGTGTGCCACATACACTAACACCATCCTTCGTTTATATTTTATTTTATATATATGATGCTTGTCTTAAAATTATTACTTTAAGCAAAACCTTGATTTATATTATTTTTTGGTATAATATATATTCAGTTTAAATTTCGAAAGGTATGTGGAAATAAATGAAGATACAAGAAAAAGAATTTATAGCTGTTTTATTGGGCAGTGATATCAATACATATAGCATGGCTAGGGCTTTTCATGAGGCTTATTGTGTTAAGTCAAAAGTTATAGGAAAATTTTATACAGGACCTAGTTATCAAAGTAAAATTATAGATTTTTATGCTAGACCTGATATTGATAAAAAAGATGTTTTTATAGAAGAGTTAAATAAATTTGCTAAAGAACATGCCGATAAAAAACTAATTTTATTAGGTTGTGGTGATAATTATGTTAGACAAATTATTGAAAGTAAACATGAACTTGCAGATAATTACATTATTCCATATATTAATAAAGATTTAATGGAGCAATTAATAAAAAAGGAATCTTTTTATGAAATGTGTGAAAAATTTGGAATTGCTTATCCAAAAACCTTTATTTATCATAAAGAAATGGGAAATGATTTTGATTTAGATTTTGGATTTCCTATGATTTTAAAGCCTTCTAATAGTGTAGATTATTTTGCTCATGAGTTTCCTACTCAAAATAAGGTATATACTATTAAATCTCGTGAAGAGCTAGAAAAAGTTATTGATGATATTTATAAATCTGGTTATTCAGACACCTTAATTTTACAAGATTTCATACCGGGTGATGATACCTATATGCATGTTATGACTGGTTATTCTGATAAAAATGGAAAAGTAAAATTAATGTGTTTTGGGCACACAATGTTAGAAGAACATACTCCTCATGGTATTGGAAATCATGCTGTTGTTATTAATGAGTATGATGAGAATTTATCTAAAAAGTTGAGAGATTTTTTAGAGGCAATTAATTATACTGGATTTTTTAATTTTGATGTTAAATATGATGAACGTGATAATTCATATAAAGTATTTGAGATTAATTTAAGGCAAGGTAGAAGTAATTTTTATGTAACAGGTGCAGGATATAACTTGGCCAAGTATGTAGTAGAAGATAGAATTTATGACAATGACACCGGATTTACTATTGCAAATAAAGAACATTTATGGTCTATGATTCCTCTTAAAATTGCTTATACATATGTAAAAAATCCAGAATATGTTAAGAAAATAAAGGAATTAGTTAAAAAGAAAGAATTTGTTAATCCTTTATTTTATAAAGGAGATAATAATTTAATCAGAACCATTAAGTTAAGAAGAAGACAAATTCGTCAATTTGGAAATTTTAAAAAATACCTTGGAAAATGATTTATCATAATTGGAGGCTGTTTATGAATTTAAATAAATTAGGAATTATTGGTGGAATGGGTCCTGAAGCAACTGTAGATTTCTATCATAAAATTGTTAATCATACTGTTGCATCTATTGATCAAGAGCATATAGATATAATTATATTAAATCATGCTTCTATTATTGATAGAACATACGCTTTAAAAAATGGATTAGAGCAAGTATTGATAAATAGCCTTTTAGAAGATATTCGAATTATGGAAAATTTAAATGTCAAAAATATTGCAATTCCTTGTAATACTTGTCATACCATTTTAGATAAGGTTCAATCTTTTACAAATATTCCTATAATTAATATGGTAGAAGAAACTGTTAAATATATTGTAGATAATAGAAAAAACTATAAAAAAATTGGTTTAATGGCTACAGACGGTACCGTTTTATCTGGTATGTACCAAAATTGGTTCGATAAATATAATTTGTCTTTACATTGTCCTCAAAAAGATGTGCAAAAACAAATTATGGATATTATATATAATGATATAAAATCAAAAGGTGTTTATGATAATGAAAAATTCAAAGAAGTTCTTACTTACTTTATGCAAAATGGTTGTGACCATGTGATATTAGGTTGCACTGAATTATCTGGTTTTAAAGATAAATTTAAAAATTATAGTATTGACCCAATGGATTATCTAGTAAAGGCTTCAATTGAGAAAAGTGGTTACATTTATAAAGAGGATTAAAATTTAAGTGAAAGGGAATGGAACAAAAATGAAGTTATATACTTTGAATGATTATATTAATGAATTACAAAAAGAAAGTCTAATAGAAGAAGTAGCATTAAATGAATTATCAAATTCCACTATTATATCTAGTATAGCTCATAATTCAAAAAACGTGGTATCTAACACTTTATATATTTGCAAAGGAATAAAATATAAAGCAGAATATTTAGAAGAGGCAATAAAAAACGGTGCTAATGTATATATTGCAGAAAGGGAGAATGTTTCTAAGCCAGATTTCCCTCACATTGTTGTAAATGATATTCGTAAGTCATTAGCTGTTATTTCTACTTTATTTTATGATTATCCTGCAACTAAATTAAATATGATTGGTATTACAGGTACAAAGGGAAAATCTACAACTGCATATTATATCAAAAGCATTTTAGATAATTATATGAAATCTAAAAATTTGCCAGATACAGCGATAGTATCTTCTATTGATACTTATGACGGTAAAACTTGCAAAGAGTCTTTAATTACTAGTCCCGAGTCTATTGATTTACAAGAGCATATTTTCAATGCCGTAGAATGTAATATGAAAAATTTAGTAATGGAAGTTAGTAGTCAAGCATTAAAGCTAGATAGGGTTTATGACATTATGTATAAAGTAGGTGTATTTTTAAATATTTCTGAGGACCACATTAGTACTATTGAACATCCCGACTTTGAGGACTATTTTGCTTCAAAATTGAAATTTTTTAATCAAGTAGAAACTGCCTGTGTTAACTTAGATTCTGATTATATTGATAGAATTATTGAAAATGCGCATAAGTCTAAGAATATTATTACTTTTAGTAGTAAGAATTCTAAAGCTGATGTTTATGCTTATGGCATACAGAAAACAAGTCACACATCAATAACATTTAAGGTAAAAACACCTGAATTCGAAAATGAAATTTTACTTACAATGCCTGGTCTATTCAATGTAGAAAATGCATTAGCTGCCATTAGTGTTGCAATTACTCTTGGTGTTCCTTATGAAAATATTTATGAAGGCTTAAAAGTTGCAAGAGCAAGTGGAAGAATGGAAGCTCATTCTTCTAAAGATGGAAGTATTATTGTTATTGTAGATTATGCCCATAATAAATTAAGTTTTGAAAAATTGTACGAGTCTACTAAGCAAGAATATCCAGACAAAAAAATTGTTACTGTATTTGGTTGTCCAGGTGGTAAAGCGCAACTTCGTAGAAGGGATTTAGGTCGTTTAGCTGGTATTCATTCTAATATTAGTTATTTAACTGCAGAAGATCCTGGACCTGAAGAAACTTTAGATATTTGTAAGGAAATTGCTGAACATATTAAAGAAGAAAATGGAAAGTATAGAATTGTAGAAGACCGTGGAAATGCTATTAAGCAAGCCATTTTAGAAAATCCAAATAGTGTTATTTTAATTACGGGAAAAGGAAATGAAACAAGGCAAAAATATGGTACACAATACCTTCCATGTTTAACTGATACTCAATATGTCGAAGAAGCTTTAAAAGAATATGACAAAAAGTAGAAGTGTATTTTACTACACTTCTATTTTTAACTTTTGGTTTATTAACTAACATTTTTTAGTTTTATTGATAGCAATTTGCTGACACCATTTTCTTCCATAGTTACACCGTAAACTGTATCAGCTACTTCCATTGTACCTTTTCTATGAGTTATTATTAAGAATTGTGTTTCTTGACAGAATTTCTTTAAATATTCTGCAAAACGATATACATTTACATCATCTAATGCCGCTTCAATTTCATCTAAAATGCAGAATGGTGCAGGAGTCATCTTTAATATTGCAAATAATAATGCAATTGCTGTAAATGCTTTTTCTCCTCCTGATAATAACATCATATTTTGAAGTTTCTTTCCGGTTGGTTGTACTCGAATGTCAATTCCACATTCTAATATATTATTTTCATCCTCTAATATTAATTCTGCCTTTCCCCCGCCAAATAGTTCAACAAATACTTCATTAAAGTTTTTACTAATTATATCAAATTTTTCTTTAAATTGTACTTGCATAGTATTTAACATGTCATTAATAATTTTTCTTAATTTCGCTGCTGTATTTTCTAGGTCTAGGCGTTGCTCTGACATAAAGTCATATCTTTCTTTTGTCTTTCTATATTCTTCAATACTATCTATATTAATGCTTCCCAAATCCTTAATTCTATTACGTAAGTTATTAACTGTTTTTTGTGCTGTTGCAACATTTGTTGGTTTTGGATATTCTTGAGCATTATTTGGTGTTAATTCATATTCTTCCCATAGTTGTTCTACTATTTCTTGTAAATCTTGTTCTATTTTTAACTTCTTAACATCTAATTTCACAATCTGTTCTTTTAGTTCTTCCAATACGCTAAATTGGCTAGATATTTCACTTTCTGTTTTTGCTAATTTTTCATTTTGAGAAACCCTTTCTTGCTTTAATGTTTCTACCTTTTCTGAACTACCCTCTACATCTTGCTTTATTTGCTCAATTTGGGCTTCCAAGTTTTTAATAGAAATATCTAAATTTTCATTATCCGTATCTGCTTGTGTAATTGTATTTTGTTTTGACTCCATGCTTTTGTTTTGATTATCAATATCTTGTTCGATTCTTGCAACTATTTCGTCAATTGAGTTTTCACTTTCATCAAATGAGCTAACTGAAATCTTTAAATTTGTAATATCTAAATTTAAATCATCAATATATTTTTGATTATCCTTGTTATTTAAAGCAAATTGCTCTATTACTTCATTTAATTCTTCAATCTGTTTTACTAAATCAATACTTTCTTGTTCTTTTTCGGCTTTTTGTTTTCTGTTTTCCTCTTTTTGCTTATCTATATCAACAATTTCTTGCTTTAGCTTATCTCTCCTTAGCTCTAAACGAGTAATATTATCTTCGATTGCTACCATTTTTTGCTTTTCTGTAGCATATACTATCTCAATATCTTGTAGTTCTTTTTCTAGTTTTGCTGTTTCTTCTATTAAATCACTAATTGAATTTGCATATTCTTCTTTTTCTTGCTTCTTTGATTCAATTTGCTTTTCAATTTTCTTCAAATCTTTTTCTATTTCTTCTATTTCTCTGCTTCTTCCTAGAATATTAACAGTTTTAGAATGTACACTTCCGCCAGAAATAGAACCACTAGAACTAATTATATCACCTTGTAATGTAACAATTCTAAAAGAATATTTATCTTTTTTTGCAAGGCTAATAGCAGTATCCATATCTTTTACAACTACTGTTCTACCTAATAAATTTAATACAATTTGCTCGTATTTTTTATTATATTTTACTAATTCTGAAGCAATACCAATTACACCGTCTATTTTTGTTAATCTATCTAACTTTTTACCCTGTACAGCTGAAATTGGCAAAAATGATGCCCTACCTAAACTATTTTTTCTTAAATGTTCAATTAATCTTTTTGCATCCTGTTCTGTTTCAGTAACTATGTTTTGTAAAGCTTGTCCTAAGCACATTTCAATAGCAAGTTCGTATTCTTTATCTACTGAAATAAGGTTAGCTAAAACACCATGAATGCCTTTACTCAAAGTATTATCCTTTTCACAGTTTACAAGTAGAGATTTTACTGTTTTATTATATCCTTCTTTTTCCTTTTCAGTTTCTACTAAAAATTGGTGCCTTGCTTGCTTCATTCTTTGATTGTACTCTAGCTTTGCTATTTCCTCATCATATTGCTTGACTTTTTCCATACTGTTATTTTTAGTTTTTTGCTTGTCTTCTAAGTTTTTAACTGCTGTATTTCTTTTAGACTCAATTTCGTAAAATCCTTTTGAAATTTCTTGCTTATTTCCCCTTGATGAATCTAATTCTGAGATTGTTGTTTCAATTTCATTTTGTACTTGCTTTTTACGTTTATCTAAGTTTTCAAAATTAGCATCTAAAGTACTAATGTCTGAAGCTAATTGATATTTTTTGTCAGTATTTTGTTCAACGGTTTGTTTTTTTCCTTCTATTTCTAATTCCTTTGCTGATAATTTTTGTGTTAATTCTGCTAGTTCTGCCTCTTTCTGAGCTAATTCTGTTTCAAATTTTTCTTTGCTAGAGCCCAAACTTGTCTTCTTTTCTATTTTTTGTTTCTGCTCTTCTTGCAATTCTGTAATTCTATTTTTTACTTCTTCAATTTCTTTTAATAATCTTTCCTTATTGTTATTATTATTTTGTATTCTTTCTTTATTAATTCCGATTTCAGAGTTAATCTTTTCTATTTTATTGGTACTCTCAAATCCTAAATTTTGCATCTCTTCAATTTGATTTGTTATATTATCTATGGCTTGTCTTAATGCTTCTTTTGCTTGTTGCAAAGATTCCATTTTATTGTCTTCTGATTCTTTTTGTGAAATTAAAATATCACTATCTTTTACTAATTGCTCTAATTTCTCTTTATATGTATTTATATTGTATATAAATAGGCCTACTTCAATTGATTTTAGTTCCTCTCTCAAGTCTAAAAATTGTTTTGCCTTATCAGATTGTGCTTTTAGAGGCTCAATATTTGATTCTATTTCAGATAGAATATCATTTATACGAAGTAAATTAAGTTTGGTTTGTTCTAATTTCTTTTCAGATTCTACTTTTCTAGTTCTATATTTTACAATTCCTGCAGCTTCTTCAAAAATATGTCTTCTATCTTCAGATTTGTTACTTAAAATTTCATCTATTTTTCCTTGTCCAATAATGCTGTATCCATCTTTTCCAATTCCAGTATCCATAAATAACTCCAATATGTCTTTTAAACGACATGGAGTTTTGTTAATAAAATATCCTGTTTCACCACTACGATATAATTTTCTGGTAACAGTTACTTCTGTATACTCTACAGGAAGTTTGCCGTCTTGATTATCAATTACAATTGATACTTCTGCATATCCCAAAGATTTTCTTGCTTGTGTTCCTGCAAATATAACATCTTCTGATTTTGACCCTCTTAGTGACTTCATGCTTTGCTCGCCAAGAACCCAGCGGATAGCATCTGAAATGTTACTTTTTCCAGATCCGTTTGGACCAATAACAGAAGTAATTCCTGGTTTAAATTCTAATACAGTTTTATCAGCAAAGGACTTAAATCCTTGTAATTCCATTCTTTTTAAATACAATTTCTTCACCTGTTTTT
>CANRPQ010000019.1 GCA_947632525.1 uncultured Clostridia bacterium | reverse complement strand
CCAAAATTATTTTAACACAACTTTGAGAGTATCTCATTTTTTATTTTTAATTTCCCCGAAATTATTTTACACTATTTTAAATATTATACAAATTCAAATTTTATTATTTTAAGAAAATATAACTAATAAAAAAATATCATCCTTTTCGAATGATATTTGTATTAATTAGTTCAATTAGTTCGAACGGATTCGTTGTTGGAGCAGGTAGCGGGAATCGAACCCGCGCTACCAGGTCGGAAGCATGGCATTCTACCACTAAATTATACCTGCATCAATAACTAACATTATTATAGAATAAAATTCGCATAAATGCAAATAAAATCTTAAAATACATTGTTGATTTATTTATATATTAAAGATATAATTAATAGATAAAATGAAAGGAGAGGTTTTATGGGACTTGTAGTAAAAAACGTTGACAAAAGTTTTGGAATAAAAAAAGTAGTAGATAATATAAACTTTGAAATTCAAAAACCAGGCGTATATGGACTTTTAGGAACAAACGGAGCTGGAAAAACAACAACCATTCGTATGATTCTAGGAATATTGAAAAAGGATTCAGGAGAAATTACATGGAATGGAAAAGAAGTAAAAAGGAAACATGTAAACTTTGGATACTTGCCTGAAGAGAGGGGAGTATATCCAAAAGCAAAAATATGCGACCAATTAATATACTTTGCAAAATTAAAAGGAATGAATAAAAAATTAGCAGAAGAACGTATGAACTATTGGGCAAAAAAACTAGAAGTAGAGCAGTATTTACAAATGACCGCAGAAAAACTATCTAAAGGAAATCAACAAAAAATTCAGTTCATTTCAGCTATTATACATGAACCAGAATTATTAGTTTTAGATGAGCCTTTTAGTGGACTAGACCCAGTTAATACAGAATTACTAAAAAATGTAATCTTAGAATTAATAAAAAAAGGTACATATATAATAATGTCTAGTCATCAAATGCATTCTATAGAAGAATTTGCATCAGACATACTAATTTTAAATCATGGAAAAACCGTTTTAAAAGGTAACTTAAAAGAAATTAAAAGTAAATATGCAGCAAATAAACTATCATTAAGCACCACTGAAAACGTTGATGCCATTATAGAACAAGCAGGACTAAAAATATATAATAGCAAAGATAATGACTACATCATCAACATCTCAGGTGAAGAACAAGGATATCACTTATTTGATTTACTTGCAAAAAACAATATAAAAGTAGAAAAATTTGAAATTATGAAACCAAGTTTACATGATATATTTATTGAAAAGGTAGGTGAAGAATAATGAGAGATTTATGGACTGTTGCATCATATACTATTAAAGACATGTTTAAAAAGAAAACATTTTTAATATCTAATTTAATTATTTTAATTATTATAGTAGTAGGATTTAATATTCCAAATATTTTATCTTCTTTTGATTCTAAAGAGATATCAGGAACAAAAGAATTAATTGTAGATGCTGAAAATATATATGAAGGAGCCCTAAACAATCTAAATTCTACGGGTGAAGGATATAACTTTATTATTGAAAATAAAGAAATTAGCTTTGATGAAATAAAACAAAAAATAGAAAATGAAGAAATAGAAGACGCAATTATTATTACTAAGGAAGATAACAAAATTAAGCTAGAATATATTGTAGAAGATGCAACCATGATTAATGAAGTACCAGAAAGCTTACAAAACACTTTTGTGAATTTATATACCAACTTACAGTTATCAAAACTTAATCTATCAAAAGAACAATTAACTAGTCTAAATCCTAATTTTGAATTTAGCTTAAAGCAAACAGCAGAACAAGAAGTAAAAGGCAATGTATTTGCAATGATGATATTATCTCTAGTATTGTTCTATGCAATTTACTTTTGTGCATACCAAGTATCTGCCTCAATTACAACCGAAAAAACTTCTAAGATTATCGAAACATTAGTTACTTCAACTAAACCTAGGACAATTGTACTTGGAAAAACAATAGGTATTGGTATTGTAGGTATAATTCAAGTTTTAGTAATTGTAACAGTAGCAATTGTATGTGCTAAATACTGCTTACCAGAAGGATTGCTAGAGCAGGTATTAGACTTATCACAAATAACTCCAAAACTTGCTATACTTACATTTATATATTTTATTTTAGGTTATATAACATTTGCACTTTTATATGCATTAACCGGTTCAACAGTTAGTAAACCAGAAGATATTCAATCAGCAAATGGTCCTGTTGCAATAATAGCAGTTATAGGGTTTTACTTATCATACTTTACTATGATGAATCCAAATAGCGAACTAAATGTATTTGCATCAATCTTTCCATTTTCATCACCATTTTGTATGCCATTTAGAATAATGATGGGAATAGCAACTACCAGTCAAATAGCAATTTCTATCGCAGTATTGCTAATTACAATATTTGTTATTGCTAATATATCTATCAAAATTTATTCTAATGCTATACTAAATTATGGAAGTAGAGTAACTTTAAAAGATATGATTAAAATGTACAAAAGTAAAGATAACAATAATATATAAAAAATAAAGATTAATACACAAAAAACACTAGGTGAAAATAAAATAAAACCTAGTGTTTTGTTATTGTATAAAATACTTGCATTAGAAAAATTAAGATTGCAATAGTATATTAATCTTTTTTAAATTTAATCCAAACTTTATTTTTAATAAAGTTCTCAAAAGATTCAACATCACCAATTAAAAAGCCAGACTTTTCTACAATAAAAGCATTATCCTTATCAAAATAAAGATAAAAATAATTTTCATTTTCATATACTCTATATAATTTAGTATAATTTATTTTAGAATCTCCCAGCTTATTTTTTACTTTAAAATATTTTTCATAAAAGAAATAATAATTTACCAAGTTCTTTTGAATCTTATCGCTATGTAATTCCTTACTCGTTTTATAATATGGATAAATAAAGCGGTAAATTAAAAATACAATAAAGCAAATTAATAGAAATAGTGATTGAAAAATAAATCCACTTGCTATTAAAAAAGAAACTATTATAACTAATAAAGCAGAGATATAAAAAGTATATAACCAATATTTCCAATTATTTTTCTTTTGATGAAATTCAACTAAATTCATATAATTCTTTTTAGATAAAACAGTCTTATTTTTATATAAAATTTTCATAATTTACTCCATTTAGTATGATAAAAATAGTATATTTGTCAAGTGAAAAGTTAAATGTTATTCTGTAAAGTAAACGCAAGTTGTAAGAGAAACCGAAAGATTTCAAGTGAATTAATTAATAAAATTTAAAAATTTTTTACTGTAATTTATTATAGCATAAGAATGTTGTAAATGGAATATATAGGAACCAACTTGCATTAACTTTTTCACTTGATGAAATGAGAAAGATGAGAAAAATTTTAAAAAGTACTTGTAAAAAATAAGTAGTTAATATAGAATAAAAGTGAAATTAGTATAGAAAAGCGAATATTAAGAACAAAAGAAAAGATAGAAAGGAGAACATAGGAATATGTTTAAAGGAGATAAAAAACAAAAGAAACAAACGAGTGGTATTACACTAGTAGCGTTAGTAGTAACTATCGTTGTATTGCTTATCTTAGCAGGAATAACAATAACAATGTTATTTAGTGATAGTGGAATAATAAATAAAGCAAGAGAAGCAGCAGAGGCAACAAAAAACGCACAATCAGACACAGAACAAGGATTAGAAAATTTAGCAGGAGATATGGGAGTAGCATTAGGAAAACCAACAACAATAAAAGCTGCTGAAAAAGTAGCGGAATTAAAATTAGGTGATTATGTAAATTACATAGATTCAAAAGGAAATAAAACAAAATGCGTAGTATTGTATGATAAAGAATATAATGAAAAAAATTCTACAAATTTTGGAATACAAGCAGTAACAGTTGATAATGTTAAGGAGGATATTTCATTTGACATAAATAATTCAGATTATTCAGATTATAGCGAATGCTTTAAATATATATTTGAATTGATTAATTCAGAAAATACAAAATACACTAATGAAAATCTAAGTTCATTAGTGAGAGTGGTCGGAAGCCATCCTGCAACAGGAGAACCCTCATATCAGAGGCGTGATTCGAATTTAGGAGTAAAGGATCCGTCGACGAATTATGCTTTGGATTATAATGCTATTAAAGATTTGCCTACTGGTTCGTTAACGTATCGGTTCTTCTTGGTATTGCTCTGGATATGATGACATAGGTGACAGTTACTACAAAGGGGTTTTTTTATTGAACATGTCGGATCATGATTATGAATTACAAGATTTTCAGTTCTGGGTAGGTAGCGGTATTTATGTGGAGGAAACTAAGTCCGCTGGAATTCGCTTATGTTTCAACTTGATTCCAGATGTGAAAATTGTAAGCGGATTAGGAACTAAAGATTCTCCATATGAATTTGAATAATATGCTTAATTAGGGCTTTTTCTTTTCTAATACCTTTCGAAATTTGTTGCACGAAAAAACTTAAAAAATTACAATAAATCAGAAGTAGGAAATGCAAGGGAATGGACCCTTGGAGCCAGCAACACCTACAGTCATGTCAGTCGTGGTGGCTACTACAGCAGTTCCGGTTATAACAGTCCAGCTTCTAGCCGCGGCAGCAACAGTCCGTACAGCAGCAACAGCGAAAGCTTCCTTGGTTCCCGCTTCACACTGTACATTAACCTGTAACGCTGACCACTGGTTCAACCAACCAGAAATAGTCGATACAGTTAGAAGTTATGCTGAATGTAAATTGTCAAGCAAAAATTAACAAAAATTCTCATATTAAATTGAGCAGTTATTATTAAATAAAAAAATACTTCCTTATGATACAATAAATAAATCATATGGAGGTATTTTTTTATGAAAGAAAATCCAAGTGAAGAAGATGAACTAATTCTATTTACTATTCTCATAATTGCATTTAACTATTCACTTGACGACTTGACAAATTTTAAAAAATAACAAGAGCATAATATTGTTATTATAAAATTGATATGATAAAATAAAAAAGTAATATTTATAATAAAAGTCAAAAAGGGAGATATAGAAATGAATATAGGAATAGATATAGATGATACAATTTCAAACTCTTTTGAGTCAGTATTTGCCTCATCACAAAAATTTGACATAGAACAAGTTGGCGGAAATGGAAATGTAAAACAATATGGAAGAATAGCAAGCCATAAATACATAGAAACAATGTATCCAAATTGGACAGAAGAACAAATTAATTTGTTTTGGAAAAAATATTTTATTGATATGCTTACAAAAGCCACTCCAAAAACATATGCACCAGAAATAATAAAAAAGATAAGGGAAGAAAATAACAAAATAATTTTAATCACTTCAAGACATGAAGAAATAGCAGAAAAGAACCTAATAGAAGAATACACTAAAAAATGGCTAGATGAAAATAAAATATTGTATGATAAACTAATTATGAACGCACAAGATAAATTAATTGCAGCAAAAAAAGAAAACATTGATTTATTTATAGATGATAGTACCGAACATTGCAGAAAAGTAAAAGAGGGAAACATTAAAACATTGTTATATAATACAATTTGCAATCAATCATTAGATGTATCTGATTTAGAAAGAGTATATTCATGGGAACAAATTTATTTAAAGTATTTAGAATTAAAAAACAATTAAAACTAAAATTATTACACTATATAATTTAGTAGCACTGGCCACCTGGTTCTACCAACCAGAATTAGTAGATGCAGTTAGAAGTTATGCTGAATAAAATATTAACTTTTCACTTGAAGCGGAAGATAAAAATGTAAAAAATATGTGAAAAATATTAACAAAAAGTAACATGCCGTGTTATAATATAAGGCATGTTATTTTAATTTATTATTTTTAATTTATGATTTATGATTTATAATTTATGATTTATAATTTAAATTACAAATATATAAAACCAAAAATATATATAAACAAAAGCACATATAAATCAAAGCAAGGGGGAAATTATGTTTAAGGTACTAAAAAATTTAAAAGAATCATGGCTTTCTGTTATTGTTATTATCTTATTATTAATATTACAAGCAGTGGCAGATTTAGCACTTCCAGACTATACCTCAAAAATAGTTAACATTGGAATTCAACAAGGTGGAATTGAAAGTTGTAGTCCAGAAGTAATCAGAAAAACAACCATGGATGACTTATTAATATTTTCACAAGATGATGAAGATATTTTAAATGAGTATAGCTTAATTTCAAAGGATAGCTTAAGCGAAAGCGAATATAATAAATATTTAGAAAAATATCCTGCAATAGAAAAAGAAGATTTATACATACTTAAAGATTCAGCTAATGCTGATTTGAGTAGTAAAATGGCAAAACCTTTAATGATTTTAGAAAATCTAAAAGAAGGTGAAACTGCTGATAAATTAAAGCAATCATTACTTTCAAACATACCAAGCCAATTACAAGAACAATATAAGGACAAAACGGCAGTAGAATTAATAAAAAGCATGATGCAAATGAGTGAAACTTATGGTACTACAGGTTCAATTGAAGCTATTTCAAGTGAAGCATCTAATCAAATTGAGCAAATGCCAGAAAGTATTATTGAACAAGCAGCGATAGAATCAGTTAAGTCTGAATATAAAGCAATTGGAATTAATACAGATAATTACCAAAATAGTTATATTTTTTGGTCAGGAATAAGAATGTTAGGAGTAGCATTTGTAAGTATGGCAACAGGAATTACAATAATGCTATTATCTTCTCGTGCAGCAGCTAAACTTGGTAGAACAGTAAGAGATAAAATATTTAAAAAAGTATTATCATTTTCTACTAGTGAGTTCAAAGAATTTTCTACAGCCTCTTTAATTACACGTAGCACTAATGATATTCAACAAATTCAAATGTTAATTGCAATATTATTTAGAGTAGTTGTATATGCACCAATTATTGGTGTGGGGGGACTATTTAAAGTATTAACAAGCAGTGATAATTCAATGGCATGGATTATTGGTGTTGCTATTATAGCTATTTTATTTATTGTATTTATACTATTTTCAATTGCAATGCCTAGATTTAAAAGATTACAAAATTTAATTGATAAACTAAACTTAGTAGCACGTGAAATGCTTACAGGAATACCAGTTATTAGAGCTTTCAATACAGAAAATAGAGAAGAAAAGCGCTTTGAATTAGCAAATAGAGATTTAATGAAAACATATAAATTTGTAAATAATGCAATGAACTTAATGATGCCTGCTCTTATGCTATTAATGAATTGTATATCACTTTTAATTATTTGGGTAGGAGGACACAATGTTGATACAGGAGCAATGCAAGTAGGAGACATTATGGCATTCTTACAATATACAATGCAAATTATAATGTCATTCTTAATGATTTCTATGATTTCAATTATGCTTCCAAGGGCGAGTGTATCTGCAAAACGTATTAATGAAGTATTAGAAACGAAAAACACTATAAAAGATCCTAAAAATCCAAAACACTTAAATCCTGATAAAAAAGGTTTAGTAGAGTTTAAAAATGTATCTTTCAGATATCCTGATGCAGATGAAGACTTATTGACTAATATAAATTTCACAGCTAAACCAGGTGAAACCACAGCAATTATTGGTAGTACGGGAAGCGGTAAATCTACAATTGTAAATTTAATTCCGCGTTTTTATGATGTTACTTCTGGAGAATTACTTATAGACGGAGTTAATATAAAGGACATTACACAAAAAGAACTAAGAAATATTATAGGATTTGTTCCTCAAAAAGGAGTATTATTCTCTGGTACAATAGAGTCTAATATTAAATATAGTGATGAAAGCATGTCTGATGAACAAATGAAGTTAGCAGCTGAAATAGCTCAAGCTACCGAATTTATTGAACAAAAACCAGAACAATATCAATCACATATTGCACAAGGTGGTAGCAATGTTTCTGGTGGTCAAAAGCAACGTTTGTCAATTGCAAGAGCAATAGCAAAAGACCCAGAAATATTTGTATTTGATGATAGCTTTTCAGCATTAGACTATAAAACAGATGCTAAATTACGTGCAGCAATTAGTGAAAAAACAGAAAATAAAACAGTTATTATTGTGGCACAAAGAATTAGTACAATTCTACATGCAAATCAAATTATTGTATTAGATGAAGGAAAAATTGCAGGCATTGGTACACATAAAGAATTAATGGAAAACTGTGAAATATATAAACAAATAGCTCTATCACAACTTTCAAAGGAGGAATTGGAATAATGGAAAATAATCAAAAGCCTCCAATTGAGGAAAATCACAATAATGAAGAACTAAAAAATTCAACACAAGTAAATAATATGAGGGTTGGACCAAGGTTAAGGGGTAGAATGAGAACAGTAGAAAAGGCAAAAGATTTTAAAGGTACAACTAAAAAACTAATAAAAAATTACTTTGTTGATTATAAATGGCAATTAATTACAGTATTTATATTTGCTATTGGAAGTACAATATTTACAATAATAGGGCCCAAAATTTTAGGTAATGCTACTACTGAAATTTTTAACGGACTAATTAGCAAATTATCTGGTAGAGAAGGAATAAATTTTGAAAATATAGCGGTTATATTATTAACACTATTATCATTATATGCAATTAGTGCTGCATTTTCAGCAATACAAAGTTTTACAATGACAAGTGTATCGCAAAAATTGACCTATAGGCTTAGAAATGATATTGCTAAAAAGATTAATAAATTGCCAATGAAATACTTTGATAAAAAAACAAATGGAGAGGTTTTATCAATTATAACAAATGATATTGATACATTCTCTCAAAACATGAACCAAAGTATTACGCAAATTATTACATCAATTTGTACTATTATTGGTATATTTATTATGATGTTATCAATTAGTTGGGTAATGACATTGGTTTCACTTATCATTTTACCAATTTCAGCAATAGTAGTAAGAACTATTGTGAAAAAATCACAAAAATATTTTAGGGCACAACAAGATTACTTAGGACATGTAAATGGGCAAGTTGAAGAAATATATAGTGGTCATAATATTGTAAAAGTGTTTAATGGCGAAGAAAAAGCAATTAAAGAATTTAGTAAAATGAATAAAGAACTTTATCATTCAGCATGGAAATCTCAATTTATGTCAGGTTTAATGCATCCAATAATGAATTTTGCAGGTAATGTGGGATATGTTGGCGTTGCAATTGTAGGCGGATATTTAGCAGTACAAGGAAAAATTACTGTTGGTAATATTCAATCATTTATACAGTATAATAAACAATTTACTCAGCCAATTAACCAAATAGCACAAATTTCTAGTATGCTACAATCGATGATAGCAGCTTCTGAAAGAATTCTAGACTTTTTAGAGGAAAAAGAAGAAGTACAAGAAATTGAAAATTCAGTTTCCACAAAAGGGCTAAAAGGAAACGTTAATTTTGAACACGTAAAATTTGGATATAATGAAGATAAAATAATAATAAATGACTTTAATCAAGTTATTAGTGAAGGACAAAAAATAGCAATTGTAGGACCTACTGGAGCTGGAAAGACTACCATGGTAAAATTACTTATGAGATTTTATGATGTAAACAGCGGTAAAATACTAGTAGACGGACACAATATAAAGGACTTCAACCGTGGAGAATTGAGAAGGATGTTTGGAATGGTATTACAAGATACTTGGCTATTTAGTGGAACTATTAAAGAAAATATTAAGTATGGTAAGCCAGATGCTACAGATGAGGAAGTATATGCTGCGGCTAAGGCTGCTCATGTTCATCATTTTATTCAAACATTGCCAAAAGGATATGACATGGTAATTGATGAAGAATCTAGCAATATTTCACAAGGACAAAAGCAGTTGTTAACTATTGCAAGAGTAATATTGGCGAATCCTAAAATTTTGATTTTAGATGAAGCAACAAGTTCAATAGATACAAGAACAGAACTACAAATCCAAGATACCATGGATAATTTAATGAAGGGAAGAACAAGCTTTATCATTGCACATAGATTGTCAACCATTAGGAATGCAGATATAATTTTAGTAATGAATCAAGGTGACGTTATAGAGCAAGGAACCCATGATGAATTACTAGAAAAAGGTGGATTTTATGCGAATCTATATAATTCTCAATTTAAAGATGAAGAAATAGAAGAATAGGATTGTGGTTTTAACTAATATATGATATATTTAGATAAATAAAAATTAAGGGAGTAATAGATGAAAAATAATAAGAAAGCTATAATTGGCTTAGTAATAGTAATATTAATACAAACCATAATTTTTGTAATTGCAGGTATAAACAAGTCATATATTCATATGGACGAAGCATATTCAATGGGACTTGCAAGCTACGATAAAGTTGAAATACAAAATAATGAAGATTTTTATGACAAATGGCATGATAAAGAATATTATAAAGATTATTTAGTAGTAAATGATGATGAAGTAGGGCAATACAGCCAAGTATATGAAAATCAAAAAAATGATGTACACCCACCACTTTATTATTTGTTATTAAGATTTGCAATGGGGTTTAGCGTAAATAATTATTCAGTATGGCCTGGAATAATTATAAATATTATTATTTTTGCTTTTATATCAATATTTATGTACTTAATTGTAAGTAAACTATTAGAGGGACAAAATAAGTCACAAGAAAAAGCTTTGTTTATAACTTTAATGTCAAGTATTACATTTTCTTCAATAACAAATGTTATTTATATTAGAATGTATGCTTTGTCAACTTTAAATATTATAATTACAACATATTTACACTTAAAATTGTTAGACAGTAATAAACCTAATTATAAGCTATTATTTTGTATAGCTTTATCTGCATTGGCAGGCTCTTTAACGCATTATTACTATTTATTCTACTTGGCTATGTTATTTATAATGTTTGTTATCAAGTATATTAAAGAAAAGAGATATAAGGAACTAGTTTGTTACATATTAGCTATGTGTTGCTCAGCAGTTGTATCATTAACTATATTCCCATATTCAATACAACATATGTTTTTTGGATACAGGGGTCAAGGTGTAATAAGCAATCTTTTAGATGTTCCAAAATTTATTACAAGCATAGGATTATATATAGGTATAATAAATTTACATGGATTTAATAATGCATTACCTATTATAATTATTGCAATAATAGGAATAATCATATATAAAAAAGTAAATAAAATTAAATTAGTAGAAAATAAAAATAAATACATTAAATACATAACATTACCAACATTATTCTATTTCATACTAGTTGCAATTGCATCACCATGGATAGAATTAAGATATGTAATGCCTATATGTGGACTAATATTTATTCTTACGATATATAGCATATATACAATGCTAAGTAACATTAGAAATGGAAAATATACAAATAAATTTATAATAGGAATTTCGTTAGTAGTAATCATAATGCCAATTTTTACAAATCAATTGGTAAAGGCAATTCCAAATATAAACTATGTGGCTGAACCTGAAGAAATGTTTTCAGATAAAAGAGAAATAGTACAAAAGCTAGGAAATGAACTAAATGTTCCAACTCTATATATGTTTAATTCAAGCAATAACAGATTTTTAGATGATATATATTTATTCTCTATAATAGATGAATCATATATTGCAAAAGACATGGAATGTAATGAAGAAAACATAAAAGAAATAATGAAAGATAAAGATATTTCAAATGGAATGGTAGTATTTATTAATGGCGGACAAGAAAATGATGACCTTCTAAAAGTTATTAAAAATGCACTTAAATTACAAAATACAACATACCTAAAAAGACTAAACGCTTGTGATGTTTATCTACTAAATTAAAAATGAAAACTTATTAAAACATGATTATATAAAACAGGAGAAAATAATGACGAGAACAAAATTAAAAGATAGAGTGCTTCCAACTTATACAAAAGGAGAAGAAATATGCAACATGGTTACACACATTGTTGGAGGAGCACTAGGATTAATTGCTTTAATTTCATGTACAGCAGTAGCAATAATACATAAAAATGTATATGGAATTATTACAGGGATAATTTTTGGAATATCTATGATTTTACTATATGTAATGTCAAGTGTTTACCATGGATTAAGCCCAAGAGTAAAAGGTAAAAAAGTAATGCAAGTTTTAGACCATTGCACTATTTACTTTTTAATTGCAGGGTCCTATGGTCCATTTGCACTATGTACTTTAAGAGAATATGATGCATGGATTGGCTGGACTATATTTGCTATTATATGGTTAATGGCAATTATAGGTACTGTTTTTACAGCAATAGACTTAAAAAAATACAGAGTATTTTCAATGATTTGCTATATAGTTATGGGCTGGTGTATTATATTCAAAATTAATATTCTACCAGGTCTACTAGGTTGGACAGGATTTTGGTTACTTTTGGCAGGTGGAATTGTATACACAATTGGTGCAATTTTATATGGAGTAGGAGTAAAACATAAATATATGCATTCTGTTTTTCATGTTTGCATTTTAATAGGTAGTTTATTGCACTTCCTTTGTATTGTACTATATGTTCTATAGCTATTAGTTTATATTTTATAAATAATTTACACAATCAAATTCATTTTGTTATATGTAAAAAAAATAAAAAAGGATGCCATAATAGATGAGTAAAAAAACAAAAACATTTAAATTATTTTTATTAATAGCTGTAGTAGCAATAATGATAGCTGCTACAATTTACTTAATTCCAGTAGTTAAACAATTAGGAACACCAGAAGGACAAACAGCATTCAAAGAAAAAATTAATAATTCTGGATTTTTAGGTATGCTAATGTTATTTGGACTACAATTTGCACAGATATTTTTATTTATTATTCCAGGTGAGCCAATTGAAATATTAGCAGGAGTTTGCTATGGAAGTTTATGGGGTACAGTTTTCATTATGATATCTGCTGCCATAATTTCGTGTTTTATTTATCTAATGGTACATAAATTCGGAAGAAAATTTATTTACAGTTTTGTATCCAAAGAAAAAATAGAAAAAATAGAAAACAATAAAGTATTTCAAAATCCAAAAACAATTCGCTTTCTAATTTTTATATTATTTTTCATACCAGGAACTCCTAAGGACTTATTAACATATATTGCAGCACTACTACCAATAAGACCAGTAGAATTTATTATAATATCTACTATTGCAAGATTTCCTTCAGTTATTTCATCTACATGGGCAGGAGCAAGTTTATTAGAGGGAAATTGGAAATTTAGTTTAATAATTTATGGAGTTACATTTTTAATTACAGGTATAGCATTTTTAATTATGAAAAAATTTGATAAAGACAAAATTACTGAAAAAGCAATTAGAACATTTAAAGAATAAAAATAGGGGAAGAACAATGGAGTATAGTATATCAGTTTATTTTTTGTATTTTATAATTTTAGCAATTTGTGGTTGGTTTATGGAAGTAACCTTACAAATTATACAAAAGCATAAATTTGCAGATAGAGGATTTTTAATAGGGCCATATTGCCCTATTTATGGATGTGGAGGACTATTAATAACATTATTCTTAAGCGGTCTACATGATCATCCAGTAGCCTTATTTAGCATGGCAATTTTAATTTCTGGCATACTAGAATATGCAACTAGCTATATAATGGAAAAAATATTTCATGCTAGGTGGTGGGATTATAGCGAAAATAAATATAATATCAATGGAAGAATATGCCTAGAAACTATTATTCCATTTGGAATTCTAGGAGTATTATTAATATATATGATAAATCCATTAATATTAGGAAACTTAGCAAAATTGCCAGAAAACGTGATTAATATTATAGCAATTTGTGTAGCAATTATTTTTGCTGTAGATAATATTATATCATTTAAAGTTATTTATAATGTGCGCTCTACTACAAAAAAATTTGATAAAGAAAATCCAAAAGATGACACAGAAGAGATTTCTAAAAAAGTTAAAGAATTTTTAAGTGGAAAATCTATTTTAAATAGAAGATTAATTAACGCATTCCCAAAATTAACAGCAATTCTTAAAGAACAGGGAGAAAGAATAAAGCAAAAAACAAGTGAAGTAAAGGATGAAATTGCAAACAAAGCAAACGAAGTAAGGGAAGATATAAGTGGTTATGCAACTGAAATGAAAGAAGGACTAACTAAAAAAGCAGGAGAAGTAAAACAAACAGTAAAAAATGGTATAAATAAAACATCCAGAACTGTAAAAGGAAATATAATAAAAATAAAGAAAAACAGCGAAAAGAAAAATTAAAATAATAACCTTACTTATTATTAAAAATTAAATATTAAATATTAAAAACTTGTAATATAGTATTTTTCCGTTTCACTTCGGACGCTCCGCTACAGGGTCCCTTGCCTTTCAGGCATTCCCTATACCTCGTTTCACTTCAAAATTACTATATTACAAGTTTTTATATATTACTTATAATTTATCAATAGCATTTCTAGCAAGTTCATCACAACGATTATTATATTCATTATCACTGTGACCTTTAACTTTATTAAAAGTAACTTTGTGAACCTGAGTTAAAGAAATCAATTCTTGCCAAAGTTCTTTATTTTTTACATCTTCTTTGTTAGAATTCTTCCAGCCCTTTTTTATCCAACCAGAAATCCAATCTTGTAAAAATGCATTTACAACATAAGCACTGTCACTGTATAAATTTACTTTACATGGGCGCTTTAATAATTTCAAGGCTTCAATAACAGCAGTTAATTCCATTACGTTATTAGTAGTTTCTTTTTTACCACCAGATATCTCCTTTTTATTTGAACCAAACATCAAAATAGCACCCCAACCACCAGGACCTGGGTTCCCACTACAAGCACCATCTGTATAAATAGTTACCTCATCCATAAATAAATTCTCCTTTATACATTGTCAATTTTTACTTTTTGTGATATTATATCAGTGAATTTAAAATTCTTCAACAAAATATTTAGCAAATTTATAAATAATATTAGAAGTATAGGGGGAAAAACTTTGAGCAGAGTACTAGGAATTGTAGCTGAATATAATCCATTTCATAATGGACATTTATATCACATAAAACAATCAATAGAACAAACAGATGCAGAATATGTAGTTTGCGTTATTTCAGGCAACTTTGTGCAAAGAGGCAACACATCTATTATAGACAAATGGACTAAAGCAAAAATGGCAATAGTAAACGGAGCAGACTTAGTAATAGAGCTTCCTACTGTATATAGTACTTCTAGTGCAGAAAATTTTGCTGAAGGAGCTATAAAAACTTTAGACCAATTAGGAATAGTAGATACAATTTCTTTTGGAATGGAAACTAATGATTTAGCAAATTTAAATAATATAGCAAATGTGCTTTACCAAGAACCAAAAGAATATGTTACAATGTTAAATCATGAATTAAGTAAAGGCCTTTCATTTCCAAAAGCAAGAGAAAACGCCCTTATGGTGTACTTGAACGACATTAAAAGATATGCTAGCATTTTATCAGGGTCTAATAACATATTAGGAATTGAATATTTAAAAGCTATGAAAAAGCTAAAAAGTAATATGAAACCAGTTGGAATAAAAAGAGAAAAGGTATTTTACAATGATGATTTCATTATAGATGATTTTGCAAGTAGTACTGCAATCCGAAAGATGATTGTAAACAGGCAATTTAATGATATTATGAAAGTAATGCCTCGTTCTGCATATATTTTATTAGCACAAGAACTTAGAGCAGGTCATTATGTATTAGATTTATCTAAATTCCAGACAGAAATTCTATATAAATTAAGAGGAATGTCAATAGAGCAAATTATGCAATTGCCAGATGTATCAGAAGGACTAGAAAACAGCATAAAAAATGCAGCAGATTCTTGTAACAACATTATCGACCTAGTTAATATGGTTAAATCAAAAAGATATACTCAAACTAGAATTCAAAGAATTTTAATATATAGCCTATTAGGTATCACAAACAAAATGATGGAAACTTCTAAAAAAACATTACCATATGTACGTGTTTTAGCAGCAAGTGAAAATGGTAAAAAATTAATATCAGAAGCGATGATGAAAAATCCAAAACTTAATTTAATTACATCTGTTAAAAAATATATGGAGACTAGTAAAAACAAGGCATTAAAAGAAATGCTACAAACAGATATATATGCAACCAATATTTACACTTTAGGCTATGAAAAAGACTCTTGGGCAAATTTAGATTATACCAATAAAATGGTAACAATCAATGACATTAAAGGAGTAAAGAAATAAATGGTTATTGGAATAACAGGAAGTTCTGGTAGCGGAAAAACTACAGTATGTAGAATATTAGAGGATAAGTATAAATTTAACATTATAAATGCAGATAAAATTGCAAATAAACTATCCAAGCAAAACAAACAGTATTTAAAAGATATTGTAGAACAATTTGGAACAGAAATATTACTAGAAGACGGAACATTAAATAGAAAAAAATTAGCGGAAATAATATATAACAGTGACGAAAAAAGGGAGCTTCTTAATAAATGTACTTTTAAACATATAATAAAAGAAATAAAAAACCAAATAGAACAAATATATAACAAAAATAAAAAAGCAATGATAGCAATAGATGCACCATTATTATATGAAGCCGAACTAGATAAAATATGTTACTTTGTCATTAGTGTTATATCAGAAAGTAAAGAAGCGCAAATCAAAAGAATTGTTGAAAGAGATAAAATCACAGAAGAACAAGCAAAATCCAGATTAAACGCGCAAAAACCAGATGAATTTTATATAAGTAAAAGTCAATATGTAATTATCAATAACGAAGAAATACAAAAAATAGAAGAACAAATTGAGAAAATATACTTACAATTGCAAAATATTTAATATAGAATGTAAATATAAAAACAAAAGAAAAGGAAATAGAGGTATAACACTATTATGAATTATTAACAGATTCAAGCGACTGGGGAAATTACAATAATGGCTCATCTCCTCAAACCTCAGGAAAAAATGATGAATGGCAAAAGAACCATATATATGACCTAGCAGGAAATGCATATGACTGGACCATTGAAAGCCGACAACCCCGGCAATCGTATCATTCGTGGTGGCGACTACTGCAGTTCCGGTTTTACCTATCCAGCTTCTGATCGCAACAGTGACAATCCGACCTTAAGCGAGAACGACAACGGTTCCCGCTCTACAATTTATATAAACCCATAACACTGACCCTGGCTGGTTTCAACCAGCCAGGTACGAAATAAGGGGTACGTAAATAATTTTGTGTAATTTGAAAAGTATTTAAAAAAATACTTAGAAATGTAAACTCTTATATGGTATGTGCAATACAAACAGCACATACCGTATTTTTTGCTTCATGAACAAATTTATATAATCTTTTTTCTTTTAAACCCCTTGACAGTTTACAATAATCAATATACAATAAAGGAGTAAATAAATATATTCTAATAAAATATAATTTAGATTCTGGAAAAATAAAAAAATTACAATATTTTCCAGGAACTTAATAAAAAATTAGTGATATTTAGAACATTGAAAATTAAATAAGAAAGAGGTGTATAAGATTATGGATATTAATATCGTAGTCAGTATCGCCGTTTTTCTAGTTTCAGCAGTAATTTTTACTTTCGTTGGAATGTTTATAAGAAAGAAAGTTGCTGAGTCTAAAATGCAAAGTGCAGAAAATGAAGCAAAAAAAAT
>CANRPQ010000018.1 GCA_947632525.1 uncultured Clostridia bacterium | reverse complement strand
TTAGAAAATTATCAAAAGATATTAGAAACAGATAATTTATCATCAGATGAAAAATCAAATGCACAAAGTGAAATTAAAAGAATTAATGATGAAAAAAATGCAATAATGATAGCAGAAAACTTAATTAAAACAAAAGGTTTTGAAAACGTCATTTTATTTGTTAACAATGGTAATGTAACAGGAATAATTAAAGCTGAAAAACTAGATGAACAACAAATTTCACAAATTCAAAATATTATTACGAGAGAGCTAAATGTAAATGCTAATAAAATCAATATTAGCTGTAAAAATAGTTGATTATATACATAAAATGTTGCTTTTTTTCTAAAAAATGGTATAATAATTATATGTCCATATTAGATAAGTCCAAATACTATTTGGACGAAGCTAAAATTAAGGATTAAAACTAAGGAGGAAAAATCATGATTAAATGCATCAACGCGGCCCACATCAACGGTATCGTCAGCACTGCCCCTCGGTTCTATGGTTTATACAACAACCAAAAAACCTATGAAATGTTCGTAGATGTTAAAAGACTAAGCGACACTGTTGACCATATCCCTGTAGAAATTCTGGACAGTACTTTTGATATTTCTAAAATAAAGGAAGGAGATGTTATTGATGTTTTTGGCAAAGTTATATCTTTTTATAAGCACAAAGGAGCAAATGAAAGGCATCTTATTGTAAGAATTATAGCTGAAACAATAAACATCAAACCAGCAGGTGCAATTCCATATTACACTAATGACATTAGGTTAAGTGGATTTATTTTAAATAAGTCACAGATTAGAAAGACAACCATGGGGAAAGCAATTCAAGATTTTATTTTCTTAGGCATAGATGAGAATTACAAATTACAGAGGATACATATACCTTGCATTGCATGGGGAAAAACTGCATATCAGATAAATGCACACCAAATTAATAAGCTTTTTACAATATCAGCACGTTTTCAAAGTAGAAAATATGTAAAAAGATGGACTGATGGAACAGAGGAAGAAAAAGAGACTTATGAATTGTCTGTTATGAATATTAATCCTTAATTTTAGCATATAAAGAGGGGTACAAATGTATCCCTCTTTTAAAATATAATATAATTAAAAGTAGTCATGCTAGTTCTAAATGTTGCTTCGCAACAGCACAGCATAAGGAAAAACTTAAACTTGTTGTATAATAAAAATCTTCGATTTTTTCTATACAAAAAATGAGAAAAAATTCAAAAAGTACTTGTAAAAAATAAATAGTTAATGTACAATAGAGAAGTAAAATTAGTATTAGAAAAGTAAAGTTTAAAAAAACAAAAGGAAGCTTTTATGAACATTGACAATTGAATATGTATGATTATTTTGCTATAGATGAGATATCTGAAAGAGGAAAGGTGTGTATAAAAGCGAATAAAAAAGATAATACTAATAGCAAAAGAAAAAAGATGAAAGACTAAAATTAAAAAACTAAAAAGCAGAAAAAGAAAACAAACAAAAGTAAAAAAGAGAAGAGGAGGACATAGAAATATGTTAAAAGAACACAAAAAACCAATGAGAGCAAATAACCGGAATTACACTAGTAGCGTTAGTAGTAACTATCGTTGTATTGCTTATCTTAGCGGGAATAACAATAACAATGTTATTTAGTGATAGTGGAATAATAAACAAAGCAAGAGAAGCAGCAGATGCAACAAAAAACGCACAATCAGATACAGAAAAAGGACTATCAGATTTAGAAGGTGATATGGGAGAAGCATTAGGTGAAGCAACACCAATAGCAGATGCAATAGAAAAAGGAGAAGATTTTGCAAAAGATAAGAATAAAAAAGTAGAAGATGAATTTGGAAACCCAGTAACAATACCAGCAGGATTTCACATAGTAACACCAACAGAAGATTCAACAGTAGACTATAATTATTCAGAAACAAACCAAGGTACACCAACAGTACAAGATGGAATAGTAGTAGAAGATGGAGAAGGTAATCAATTTGTATGGATACCAGTAGGAACAATAAAAAATAAAACAGGAGCTTCAGAAGATACAACAATAACATTAGCAAGATATTCATTTGATGTAATAGGAGATGGAACAGCAACACCAGTCCAAACAGCCGACCAATATGAAAATGCAGATACCGAAGCAAAAGATTTAAAAGGATTTTTAGATAGTGCAAAAAAGAACGGAGGATATTACTTAGCAAGATATGAGGCAGGAAAAAATAGTGCAGATGGAACTAAACCAGTATCAAAAGCAGGACCAGTATGGAATGAAGTATCTCAACCAGATGCAGAAACAGCAGCAAAAGCAATGTATACAAGCGATAATTATACAAGTGATTTAACAAATAGTTATGCATGGGATACAGCAATAGTGTTTATACAAAAATATAAAGATAGTGATTATTCAATGCTAACATCAGTAAATACAAGTGGACCATTAACTACAGGAGAAGGAGAAGATAGAACAGATTCAGTAGATAAAGTATGTAATATCTATGATATGGCAAGTAATTGTAGTGAGTGGACAACAGAGATCAGTACGTATTCCGATGAAGAGTTCAGCTTTTATCCTTTCTATCGTGGGGGTAGTTGCTACTACAGCGACAACTTTACAGCTTATCGCGGCTACAACTTTCCTTACTATACCGACACTAACCTTTCTTTTAGGTCCACACTTTATGTAAATTAGCACTGATTGCTGTATGAGAGATTAGAAGAAAGGGGCATGTAAATAATTTTATGTAATTTCAATACTTCTTTATGTTAAAAATTTTGATATATTATTTTTTAACTGTCAATGTACTATTTATTAGTATGTTGGCAGTTCTATTTTATATTCTACCTTCATACATAATCTCCAGTTCTCTTATGCATTCTCCCCATTCAGTTACCTTGCTCGTCCAGTTCTTTGTTATTCTTCTTGTTGATAAATACAATACTTTATTTAATGCTTGTATACTAAGATATACATTATTGCATTTAACTTTTCACTTGACGAATAATAATAAATAGAAAATATTATATATTTTTGTTGTATTTTTTTTATTTATTGATATAATAGTAGCAACGAATTTAATTTAAATATAATATAAATTATAAATAACTAAGTGAGGAGAGAAATTTATGATTAAAAAGGTAGCTATTTTAGCAAATGGTGGTGACGTATCAGGATTTAACGCAGTTATTCGTGCTATTATTAAAACTGCTGAAAATAATGGAATAGAATGTTATGGATTTATTGATGGATATAGAGGATTATTAAAAAATGATTATGTACAATTATGTACAAATTCTACAGGAAATGCAATTGGAATTTTACCAAAAGGTGGTTCAATAATAGGATCTTCTACAAACGCAAATGTATTTTGCTATCCAGTAGAAGAAAATGGAGAAACTGTATATAAGGATTTATCAGATCAGTGTATAGAAAATATAAAAAAAGATGGCATTGACTGCTTATTTACTCTTGGAGGAGACGGTACTCAAAAATCAGCTAGAGATTTATCTCTAAAAGGTATAAATATAATAGGAGTACCAAAAACAATCGACAATGATGTTGCTTGTACTGAGATTACTTTTGGATATAATACAGCAGTAACAGTTGCAGCCGAAGCTTTAGATAGACTTCACACAACTGGTGCTACACATCATAGAATTATGGTATTAGAAGTTATGGGAAGGTATGCTGGCTGGATTGCATTAGAGTCTGCAATTGCAGGCGGTGCTGATGTAGCTTTAATTCCAGAAATCCCTTACGATATAAACAAAGCTGCTCAAAAAATTATAAACCGTAAAAATAGAGGTAAAGAGTTTAGCATAGTAGTAGTAGCTGAAGGTGCAAAACCAATTGGTGGAGATATTACTGTAAAATCTGTTAGAAATAAAGGAAAAGGTGTAGATAATAATAGACTTGGTGGAGCAGGAGAAAAAGTTGCTGAAGCATTACAAGAGTTAACAGGATTAGAAGCAAGATGCACAGTTTTAGGATATATGCAAAGAGGGGGAACTCCAACATCTTTTGATAGGGTACTTTCTACAAAGTATGGTGCAAAGGCTATGGAACTTGCTTTAGAAGGAAAATTTAACGTACTAACAGTTATAAAAAATGGAAGATTAGATTATGTACCTTTGGAAGATGTTGTTGGAAACAATAAAGAAATTGGTGCAGTTTCTGGCAATACCCCAGAGAGTAACATTCGTAGAGTTAATATGGATAATGACCTTGTAAAAACAGCAAGACACATTGGAATTAATTTAGGAGATTAGCATTTTAAATTTATTAACAGTTATTATATACAATGAAGGAGTAAATAATGATAGACTTTAAAGAAAAAATAGCAGAACAAATAAGCTTAGCAACAAATTTGCCAAAATCTGAAATTTATGAATATATTGAAGTACCAGCAGATAGTAAAATGGGGGACTTTGCTTTTCCATGCTTTAAATTGGCAAAAGAATTAAAGCAAGCTCCACAAGTAATAGCAGAAAATCTAAAAAATAAAATGTCATTTGAAAGTGGAATAATAAAAGAGATTAATATAGTAAATGGGTTTTTAAATTTTACAATTGAAGGTACAACTTTAACTGAAACTGTACTAAAAGAAATAAATGACAAAGAAGAACATTATGGAGAAAGTAATATAGGAAATGGTAAGAATATTGTAATAGATTATTCTTCGCCTAACATAGCAAAGCCATTTCACATAGGACATTTACGTTCTACAGTAATAGGAAGTGCACTATATAAAATTTATAAAAAATTAGGATATAACTGTATAGGTGTCAACCATATAGGTGACTATGGAACTCAATTTGGAAAACTTATTGAAGGATATAAAAGGTGGGGTTCTGAATATCACATTGAAGATAATCCAATTGATGAACTAACAAAAATTTATGTTAGAATTAATAATTTATGTAATGATGATGAGGCAGTTTTAGAACAATGCAGAAATAATTTTAAAAAGCTAGAAGACGGAGACGAATACTGTGTTTCAGTGTGGAAAAAGTTTAGAGAGCTAAGCTTGAAAGAATTTCAAAAAGTTTATGATATGTTGCAAGTAGAATTTGATTCATGGAATGGAGAAGCATTTTATTCTGACAAAATGCAGGAAGTTATAGACATATTACAAGGAAAAAACTTATTAGTTTCATCAGAAGGGGCTACAATTGTAGATTTATCTGAGCAGGACATGCCACCATGTATAATTAAAAAGTCAAATGGTTCTACTACTTATGCAACACGTGACCTTTCAGCTATTATGTATCGTGCAAGAACTTATGATTATGACAAAAATATTTATGTAACATCATATGAACAAATTCTACACTTTAAACAAGTTTTTGCTACAGCTAAAAATTTGAACTTAGAAGATAAATATATAGAAGGATTAGTACATGTGCCTTTTGGTATGGTTCAACTTAAAACTGGAAAAATGTCAACAAGGGAAGGCAATATTATTAAACTAGAAGAACTACTTAATGAAGCCATATCAAGAGTAAATAAAATAATGCAAAGCAAAAGTCCAGAAATGGAAAATAAGGAAGAAATAGCGAAAAAAATTGGTATTGGTGCAGTTATTTTTAATGACTTATATAATAGTAGAATTAAAGATGAAATATTTGATTGGGATACTATGTTAAACTTCAATGGAGAAACAGGACCATATATGCAATATATTTATGTAAGGACTAAAAGCTTAATAGATAAGGCAGGATATATTCCTAAAATAACAGATGTAAATTTTACAAAACTAGAAGATGAAGCTTCTAAAAAAGTAATTAAGCAGATTTATAATTTTCAAGATACAATTAAACAATCTGCTGATAAGAACGAACCATATATTATAGCTAGATATTTAATAGGACTAGCACAAGCTTTTAGCAGTTTCTACAATGAAAATAAAATAATTGGGGAAGAACAGTCAATTCAAGATTCACGATTATATTTAACTTACGCTACAGGATTAGTATTAAAAATAGGTGCAAACCTACTTGGAATTCAAATGCCTGATAAGATGTAATTAGTTATGTGGAAAATTGAACAAAAATCAAACCAAAATTATATTATAGTATAGATATTGTACTATAATATAGTACGCAGAAAGGATATAGAGAATATGAGAAAATATTTTGGAACTGATGGAATCAGAAGAATTGCAAACACAGAACTTTCTCCAGAGCTAGTATATCGTGTTGCAAAAGCAGGTGCATATGCTTTATCAAAGCATACAAATAATACTCCTACAATTTTAATAGGAAGAGATACAAGAATTTCTGGCACATTAATTGAAAGTGCCATGACAGCAGGGTTTTTAAGCTATGGAGCAAACGTAAAAAGTTTAGGAGTAATACCAACTCCAGCAGTTGCGTATTTAACTAAAAAATTGAAAGCAGATGCTAGTGTTGTTATTTCAGCATCACATAATACATATGAATTTAATGGCGTAAAATACTTTAGTAATAAAGGAATGAAAATTCCAGATGAAATTGAAGAAGAAATTGAAGAAATAATGGATTCTGACAAATTGAGTGACTTTACAGCCATTAATGATAAAATAGGAACAGCAGAAGTAAGAACAGACCTATTAGACGAATATGTATATTTCTTTAGAAAAAATTTTGAAGAAGATTTTGAAGATTTTGATAGAGATAATTTTGTAGTAGCTATAGATACTGCAAATGGTGCAACTTCAGTAGTAGCAGATAAGGTATTTACTGCACTTGGTATAAAACACTATATTATGAATAACACACCTAATGGAATAAATATAAATGAAAACTGTGGTTCAACACATCTGGATATGTTGAAAAAATATGTAATAGAAAATAATTGTAATTTAGGAATTGCTTATGACGGAGATGGAGATAGATGCTTAGCAGTAGATGAAAATGGTAAAGAAATTAATGGAGATATGATATTAGCAATTGTATCTAATTATATGAAAGAAAAAGGTACATTAAAAAATAATGCAGTAGTTGCTACTGTTATGAGTAATTTAGGACTAAAAAAATATGCAGAGTATAATAACATAAACTATATTCAAACAAAAGTAGGAGATAGATATGTTCTTGAAGAAATGCTAAAAAATGGGTATAATATAGGTGGAGAACAATCAGGACATATTATATTTTTAGACTACAATCCTACAGGGGACGGAATATTAACTTCATTAATGTTAATTAAAGTAATGCTAGAAAAGAAAAAATCCGCTTCTGAACTATGCAAAATTATTAACATATATCCACAAATATTAGTAAATGCAAAAGTTGCAAGTGATAAAAAAGATGAATATAAAAATGATGTAGATATACAAGAAACTATAAAAAAATTAGAAGAAGAGTTTTCTGGAAATGGAAGAGTACTAATTAGACCTTCAGGAACGGAACCATTAGTTCGTGTAATGATTGAAGGAGAAAACCAAGAATACATAAAGAAAAAAGCAGAAGAACTAGCTACACTAATTGAAAATAAATTGTCTATTTAATGTAATATTTACATTTTAAATATAGTAATAAACAAAGGAGGAAAAGAAAATGCCATTTATTAATTTTACAAGTCCATTCGCAATTCTAATAGGAGTAATACTATTTTTATTAGTATTATACTTAGGAAGGGAAGTTAAAAAAGCATGGGTTATAGCAATTATGCTATTTGTATTCTTAGGAGTTCTAGTAGGCCATGTTGTAGAAATTTCTATATTTGGAAATCAAAACGAAGAAATGTATAGACAAATAATTACTTCTATTGCTGTAGACTTAGTATTTATCTTTTTATCATTCATTTCATATTTATGGGTTGATGATATTGAAACTAAATTAGGCAAAAAGAAAAGTATTGATAATAGCTTAGACTGGTTTTGGAATAAAGTTTAAAACAGAAAGGAATGAAAAAATATATGCCAAAATTTTATATAACAACTCCAATTTATTATCCAAGTGGTAAATTTCATATTGGAACAGCATATACAACAGTATTAGCAGATACAATAAAAAAATATAAGCAAGCAAGGGGATATGACGTGTATCTTCTTACTGGAACAGATGAGCATGGGCAAAAGATACAAAAAGTAGCAGAAGAAAGAGGAAAAACGCCACAAGAACACGTAGACGAAATGGCTGATGAAGCAAAAAAACTATGGAAATTAATGGAAATTGACTATGATGACTTTATTCGTACTACTGAACCAAGACATGAAAAAGTTGTTGAAGAAATATTTGATAGATTAATGGAACAGGGTGACATTTATAAATCAGAATATGAAGGATGGTATTGCATACCTTGCGAAACTTTTTTTACTGAAACACAATTAGTTGACGGTAAGTGCCCAGACTGTGGTAGAGAAGTTAAAAAGATGAAAGAAGAATCATACTTTTTTAACATGAAAAAATATGCAGACAGACTTATAAAATTCTATCAAGAAAATCCAAACTTCATTTTACCAGAGTCTAGGAAAAATGAGCTATTTAACAATTTCTTAAAACCTGGATTAGAAGATTTATGTGTAAGTAGAACTAGTTTTGATTGGGGAATAAAAGTAAGAAAAGACCCTAAACATGTAGTTTATGTATGGCTAGATGCTCTAACAAATTACATTACGGCATTAGGATATTTATCTGATGATGATAGCTTAATGAAAAAATACTGGCCAGCAGATGTACATTTAGTAGGAAAAGATATAATTCGTTTTCATGGTCTTTATTGGCCTATATTCTTAATGGCATTAGATTTACCACTTCCAAAACAAATTTATGCACATAGTTGGATTATGATGAAAGATGGTAAAATGTCAAAATCAAAAGGAAATGTTATCTATCCAGAACAACTAATTGAACGTTATGGTTTAGATTCACTTAAGTATTTTCTATTAAGAGAAATGCCATATGGTCAAGACGGAACATTTACTCCAGAAGCATTTGTTGAAAGATTTAATTATGACTTATGCAATGACTTAGGAAATTTATTAAATAGAACAATTGGAATGGTTAATAAATATTTTGAAGGAAAAATTAAAGAATACTCAAATCCACAATCAATGATAGGAGACAATGTGAATTTAGCTGAGCTAAATAAGGAAATAGAAAAGTTTTCAGATGGAACCATTCATGAAGTAGAAAATCTTTTAGATACCTATCATATGAGCAATGCAATTGCACAAACATGGGAGTTAATATCTAGAACAAATAAATACATTGATGAAACTGCCCCTTGGGTATTATTTAAAGAAGGAAAATTAGAAGAATTACAATCTGTAATGTACCACTTAGTTGAAAACTTAAGAAGAATTGCAATATTAATAGCACCATACATGACACATACTTCAAAAAATATATTAGAGCAACTTAATATTCCACAAGAACTACAAACTTGGGATAGCTTACAAGAATATACTAAGTTAAATAATATAAAAGTAACAGAAAAACCAGAGGTACTATTTGCAAGATTAGATGCCGAAACAGAAATTGAGACAATAAAAAATATGATGAAATAATATTGCAAAATAAGGAGAAAAAAATGGGAAAATTATTTGTTATTGACGGAACCGATGGAAGTGGAAAGCAAACTCAATTTGAACAATTAAAACAAAGATTGACGAAAGAAGGAATAGATTATAAAACTGTTAGTTTTCCAAATTATGACAGTGAATCTTCATCGTTAGTAAAAATGTATTTATCAGGAGAATTTGGTGAAAATGCAAAAGATGTAAGTCCATATATTGCTTCTACATTCTATGCAGCAGATAGATATGCAACATATATTAAACAGTATAAAAAATATTATGATAATGGTGGAATCATATTAGCAGATAGATATACTACTGCTAATATGGTGCATCAAGCAGGAAAAATAGAGAATAAGGATGAAAGAGAAAAATTCTTAAATTGGTTATGGGATTTTGAATTTGGACTATATGGTATTCCAGTGCCAACAGAAGTATTTTTCTTAAAAATGCCTCCAGAATTTTCATTAAAACTAATTGCAGATAGAGAAAATAAATTTACTCACCAAGCTCAAAAGGATATTCATGAAAGGGATAAAAATCATATTATTGATAGCTTTAATGCTGCTTGTGATGTAGCAACTAAATATAATTGGTATACAATAGAATGTGTAAGAGACAATAAAATTAGAACAATAAAAGACATACATGAAGAAATTTATAATGAAATAATAAAGCATATAACTGAAAACTAATATAATTATAAAATTTGATAAAAATCATACAATATAAAATGATATAGAAGAAAATTTAAAGTAGTAACAACTTAAATAAGTATTCATAATATAAATAAAAAAGGAATTTTTATTATGAATAAAATTAAGATAAATACTGCTGAAAAAGAATTATACTATAAAGGTGATATTATTCTTAAATACCAAATTGAATATCCAGAAATGATATATTCTGATGATGAAGACAAAATGAATATATTTAATTATCAAAACAGAAAGAATGCATTGGAAATACAAGAATTTGCAGAAAATGAACTATATGAACAAGCAAAGGAAATGTATGAGTATAATAAGAAAAATGGATACCCTAATATGATATATGAACTAATTAAAGAATGCAATATTACTTAAAATTCAACTATATTTAAAGTTAAAATAAAGATACATAAACCCTTAGTAATTAAAATTTTAATATCATAAATGTAACAAAAATAAACTCTTTTCATATAATATACAAAAAATGAAAGGAGTTTTTTATGGACTATGAAATTATGATGAATGGAAATGTAAAGCTAGGTACATATGCTCCAGAGTTTGAAGCTGAAACTACTATGGGAAAAATAGAATTAAATCAATATAGAGGAAAATGGGTTGTACTATTTTCACATCCAGGAGACTTTACCCCCGTGTGTACAACAGAAATTATTGCATTTAGTAAATCAAATCCATATTTTGAAAAATTGAATACATGTTTAATCGGACTAAGTGTTGATAGTAATGCTTCTCATCTGGCATGGATATATGATATCTATTGTAAAACTGGAATTAAAGTACCTTTTCCAATTATAGCAGACAGAAATGGAACTATTGCTAGAAAATATGGAATGATTTCAAATAATATATCTACCACCGAAACTGTGAGAAATGTATTTATAATTGATGACAAAGGAATAATTAGATTAATTTTAGTATATCCAATGAATGTAGGAAGATGTATACCAGAAATTTTAAGAGCCTTACAAGCCTTACAAGTAGCAGATGCCAATAAATTATCAATGCCAGCAAATTGGGTTCCATGTCAACCAGGTATTTTGCCACCACCAAAAACATTTACAGAATTAGAAAAACGAAAAAATGAAATTGAAAAAAATCAAAATGGAATGAGTTGGTACTTGAGTTTTCAAAATGTTAAAGACTGTAAAGAGATTGAGAATGGAGAAAATAGAAAAATAGAGGAAAGAAATAATAGCAAAGAAATAAAATAGAATATAAATAAGTAAGTGACTATTGATAGTCACTTATTTTTATGATATTATTTTAACAGACAAATAATCACGCAATGAAAGTAGTTGTTTTCAAAGTTGTTTTATATTGATATTATAAAAAATAAAAAGAATAGGAGTTGTGAAAAATAGAAGATACAATAATTTATTTAATTAGACATGCTAAAACAATTGCTGAAGAAGGAATTAGAAATACAAACGAAACAATGCAAGAAATTAATGAAAAAGAAATATTATCTATTGAAGGTGAGCAAGATTCAAAAAAATTAAGTAAAAATAGTGAACTAAAAAACATCGATGCAATATGGTGTAGTAGTTATACTAGGGCAAAGCAGACAGCTAAATATGTTTCTAATGAAAATAATTTACAGTATAACTTGGATAAAAGACTATGTGAAAGAAAACTCGGTAATAGAGAAGATTTAGGAAAATTCATGAATGATAAATCTAGTAGAGATCCATCTCGTGAACAATTAGCATTTCCAGATTTTAAAACTAGAGATGGAGAAAGTGCCAATGATACAAATAAAAGAATGAATGAGTTTATAAGTGAAATACTTGAAAACTATAAAGGTAAAAGAATAGCAGTAATAACTCATGGTGGTGCAATTAAATTTTATTTATTAAGTTATTGCAAAGTTAATGAAAAACTAAATCTTGAATACGAAGGAAAAGAATTATCTATATCATCACCTTGTTTATTAAAATTAACTTTTAAAGATAAAAAACTAATAGATATAGAACAAAAAGTATAGTAAAATTATTATAGTATAAAATATTATAAAACAAAGCAAAGGAGTGAAAAAACGTGAAAAAAGAAATACCAAAAAAAATAAATAAAATATTAAATGAATTTATTGAGGGAGTAAATAAAATATTAGGAGATAGAGTAAAAAAAATAATTCTTTATGGCTCATACGCAAGACGGAGATTTTAATGAAAGTTCCGATATAGATATTATGATTTTAACAGACCTTTCTGATGATGAAATAGTTGAGTATAGAAATAAAATATGGGATTATGCTTATGATATTGAAAGTGATAATAATTTTGATATTGATTTATCACCTTTAGTAAAAAATATAGATAAGTTTAATTATTGGTTAGAAGCGTTACCTTTTTATATGAATGTACAAAAGGAAGGAGTGGTACTTAGTGAGTCCTAAAATATCAAAGGAACTAGCAAATCATAGGCTAGACCAAGCAAAAGAAGATTTAGTGGCAAGTAAAGCATTGTATGATTTAAAATTATATAAATCTGCAAATAATAGGGCATATTATGCAATATTTCATGCAATTAAATCAGTACTAGCATTAGAACCTATTGATTTTAAAAGACATAAAGATGTACAAGCATACTTCAATAAGAACTATGTCAGCACAGAAATTTTCCCTAAAAATATAGGCAAAAGAATTGTAAAGGCAAGCCAGGTTAGAGAAGACTCAGACTATGATGATGAGTTCGTTGTTAAACCAGAAGATACTAAGGTACAGATAGAAACAGCAGAAGAATTAATAAAACTTGTAGAAGATTATTTGAATCAAAACTAAAACTAATATTTATATAATATTTTATTATTTAGAATGGAGGAAAATATGAAAAATTTTTTAAAAAAATCAGGTTGGATGGACATACTAGTATCTGTAATATTTGCTATAATAGGTATATTTATGATTGTAAGAACCGATGTAGCAGTTAAAGTAATATCTTATGTTTTAGGTGGAATATTTATTGCTTTAGGAATAGTTAAGAGCATAGATTATTTTTTGTCAAAAGGAAAATATGATTTTTATAATTATGATTTAATTTATGGAATAATTGCTATTATTATTGGACTAATTACTATATTTTGTAGTGGATTATTAGAGTCTATGTTTAGAATTGTGATAGCACTTTGGATAATATATAGTGGACTTGTAAGATTATCATTATCATTAAAACTACGCACAGCACAAATAAAATCATGGAATGTGTCATTGATATTGTCAATTATAATGATAATTGGTGGAATATATGTATTATTACAAAATGGTGCACTAATTTTAACAATCGGAATAATAATGCTAGTATATTCAATAATTGACTTAATTGAAAGTATCATTTTTGTAAAATATGTAAATGAATTATTGTAAATAAGGAAAGTGATCTCGCCACGTGTATAGGTTTGCATTGCAAACCGTACAAATCAAGGAAATTTAACCTTGTTGTATAGTAAAAAAATTTTTAATAAAAAATAAAAATATACTAATTTATAATAATAAAATTTATATAAATAAAATTAAAAAAAATAGCCATACTAATATTAATAAATATTAAAGGAGGCTATTTTTTATGGATAAAAATCAAAAAATAAATTGTACAGTTACAAGTTGTAAATACAATAATAAAGGATGCCAAAAATGTGAGTTAGAGCAAATTATTGTAACACCAATTATAGGATGTGAAACAAAACAACCTGATGAATCTATGTGTAGTAGTTATAAACATGAACAGAATTAATATATTAATGAAACTATAAAATTAAGGAATACGACTGGTTGTAATTATACAATCAGCCGTTAAAATATTCTCCAAAATAAATTATTGACTTTTGGTTTAATTAGCAATAGAATGTGTGTATATAAAAAATAAAGGAGGATTTAATAATGCCATTAGTAACAACAAAAGATATGTTTGAAAAGTCAATGAAAGAACATTTTGCAATAGGTGCTTTCAATGTTAATAATATGGAAATAATTCAAGGAATAGTAGATGCTGCAGCAAAAGAAAATTCACCAGTTATATTACAAGCCTCTTCTAGCGCAATTAAATATGCAAGAATTGAATATTTAATTAAAATGGTAGAAGCTGCATTACAAGAATATGATATACCTGTAGCTTTACATTTAGACCACGGAGCAGACTTTGAAACTTGCAAAATGTGTATTGATAACGGTTTTTCATCTGTAATGATTGATGGTTCAAAATATGATTTTGAAGAAAATGTTGAAATAACTAAAAAGGTAGTAGACTATGCTCATAATAAAGGAGTTGTAGTTGAAGCGGAATTAGGAAAACTAGCAGGCATAGAAGATGAAGTTAAAGTTGGTGCAGAAGATGCTATGTACACAGACCCAGACCAAGCAAAAGAATTTGTAGATAGAACAGGATGTGATTCATTAGCTATAGCAATTGGAACAAGTCATGGTGCATATAAATTTAAAGGTGAAGCAAAGCTAAGATTTGATATTTTGCAAAAAGTAAAAGAAAAACTACCACAAACACCAATAGTATTACATGGTGCTTCAACTGTTATTCCAGAATTAGTAGAAATGTGTAATAAATATGGGGGAAATATACCTGGGGCAAAAGGTGTCCCAGATGAAATGTTACATCAAGCAAGTTTATCTGGCGTTTCTAAAATTAATGTAGATACTGATTTACGTTTAGCTATGACAGCAGCTATTAGAAAAATTTTTACAGAAGATCCTTCAGTATTTGACCCTAGAAAGTACATGTTACCTGCAAGAGAATTAATTACTGAAACAGTACAACATAAGATAAGAGATGTATTCGGTTCTAGTAATAAAACATAAAAAAGAGCGAGATATCGCTCTTTTAAACTTTTCCATATTGTTGCCTTAATCTACGCTCTGCATCTTTTTTAGCTATATCTTCACGTTTGTCATAAAGTTTTTTACCTTTTCCAATTCCTAATTCAACTTTTGCAAATTTTCCAGAAAAGTATAAACACATAGGAACTAAAGTATAACCTTGTTGCTTAATTAAACCCACTAATTTGTTAATTTCTCGCTTATTTAATAATAACTTTCTATCTCGCAAAGGATCCTTATTAAATATATTTCCTTGCTCATAAGGAGATATATGCATACTATATAAATAAACTTCTCCGTTTTTTATACTAGCATAGCTATCCTTTAAATTCACTTTTCCATTTCGAATAGATTTTATTTCTGTACCTGTTAAAACAATTCCAGTTTCTATAGTATCTGAAATATTATAATTATGTCTTGCTACTGGATTAGTAGCAATTACTTTCTTTGACATATGTAAATTACTCCTTTATTGCCACAATCAGTATGACATATGTTTTACTATATATGTCATACCATGTGGCATTGATTATAAAAATATTATAACATATCTGTCAAGAATAAAATATATTATTCATCGTCAACATCGTTATGATTGTAAGTGATTGTATTATTTTGTTTTGCATAATACATAACTAATGCTACAATTACTATACCAACAATGGCAAGAACTATCCATGTTCCAACATTATTAAGTCCAAATATACCAGCAACTCCTGCATCTGTACTTGTTCTAGTAGCAGTATAACCATTGTTACCACTTTCACCCATCATGCCATTTCCCATATCACCTGTTAACTCATTTGCACCATTACCAATATCATTAATTCCGCCTCTGATTCCGTTTGCTGCATCCTTACCAGCATCTTCAATTACATTTTCTGTACCACCAACAAAGTTTCTAATACCATTTACAGCATTATCTACTCCATTATTTGCAGCGAAAGAAAAGCTAATTAAACATAAAGAGAAAATAGCAAATAAAATAGCACTTACAAAAAGTTTCTTTTTCATAGAATAAGAACCTCCTTTTTTAAAAATTGAGTTTTTAAAATGCTCATTAGTATTATTTGCTTATTAGAAAAAAATATTCTGATAAAAAGTGGAAAGTTAAATAGAAAAAATTAATATATAATGAAAAAACTACCATTTTTAAAATGATAGTTCAAAAAAATTTATTAATTTTAAACAGATTATTTTAACCTAATTATAATAGCAATAGCTAGAAGTATTAATATAACACCAACTGTAATTAGTAAAATATTTATAATATTAGTTACAGATAAACCAGATTCAGAACTAGAACTTATTTCACTAGGTTGTAATTGCTCTGGAATAGAAGAAGATTCATCCTGATTATCAATATCGTCTTGTATATTTTGCTCATCATCAGTTTGACTTACCACATTTTGATTATCACCTGTATTATCCATATTATCTGTATTATCTGTATTGTCAACAGTTTGATTAACATCTGTTCCTGGTAAATTTAAATTAATGTCAGATGCAAATACATAACTTATACTAAATCCTAATAAAATGGTTAAAACTACTAATATTTTAATTAACTTTTTTGCCATATAAATAACCTCCTTGAAACAAATATTATGTTGTTTCATGTTTCTATTGTTTACCATATAATCATACACAATTAAAAAGAAAAAGTCCATAGTTTTTTATTAATATTTTTAAAATTCTAGAATATAATTTCATATACACATAATTCATAATTAATAAAAGCAAGGGGGGATTTTTATAAAAAAGTTTTTATCTAATTACAAATCAACCATCATTTTAATAATTGCTATTATTATTGGTAGTATAATTGGACTTATATTTAAAGAAAAAGCAACTATTCTTAGCCCATTTGGAGATGTTTTTCTAAATTTATTATTAGTAATAATAGTTCCACTTATTTTTCTAAATATAACAACAGCTATTATTAAAATGAAAAATCCAAAAAGAATGGGAAAAATTATAGTTTTTATTGTAATTACTTTCTTAGTAATGTCATTAATTTCTGTTTTTGTAGGATTTATATCTACATTTAAGTCCGATTTGGTTGATGTAAAAGACGGGGAAGCTATAAAAAGTTCTTTAGAAGAAGTTGAAAATGAAGAAGAAGATTTAAACATATTAGAAAGAACGGCTCAACTTCTAACAGTAAATGACTTTCCAAAACTTTTATCAAAAGATAATATTACTGCATTATTAGTAGCAGCTATTATATGTGGAATAGCAATTAGAATGTCAAAAGAAAAAGGTGAAAAAGTAAAGGAATTACTAATTTCTGCAAATACAGTTGTTGAAAACATTATGAAAATTGTTATGTATTACGCCCCTATTGGATTAGGATGTTATATGGCAGCAATGGTAGGAAGCTTTGGCGGAACAATAGCATTAGGCTATCTAAAAACATTTATATTGTACACAGTAGTATGCATTGTATTTTTCATTGTATTTTATACACTATATGCTTTCATTGCTGGAGGAAAAACAGGAATAAAAGCATTTTGGAAAAATATTATACCAGCAATACTTACTGCACTTGCAACTTGCTCTAGTGCAGCTACAATACCAGCCAATATAAAGGCAGCGAAACAGATAGGAGTATCTAATGATATTGCGGAAACTACTATACCGCTAGGTACATCTTTCCATAAAGA
>CANRPQ010000017.1 GCA_947632525.1 uncultured Clostridia bacterium | reverse complement strand
GCTTCCCTCATTTTTTCAATTTCTTTTTGAGATTTTATTGTTACCAATTTTATTACTTCCTTTTAGCTTTATTTTATCTTATTTTCTTCTCTTCTCTTCAATTATTAACTATAGTATCGCTTGCCCTTGCTGTCGGCTTCCTTCCATATGTTAAAAAATATTAAAATATTTTTTAACAAGGGAGTGGTAGTTGGAAGCCTTCAAGCGTTACGCTTCGCTACACCTGCGCGGGCTGGCGCTTTCTACTATAGTTAGTAATTGAAGAGGATTTAAATTGTCATAAAATTAATTTAAAATAATATTTACTGCTTGTTCAGAAGCATTATCAGATGTAGGATCTTCTGGAGTAATTGTTTTTAAAACTCCTTTTTCTTTATAATAGTCAATTATCTCTTTAGAATTTTTACGATATACTTCCAAACGGTTTTTAATAGTTTCTTCATTGTCGTCTGTTCTAATGATTAGTGGCGAACCACATACATCACATACTCCGTCAACTTTTGGTGGTTTAAACTTTGTATTATAAATTGCACCACATTCTTTGTTAGAACATGTTGCTCTGTGTAAAATTCTTTCTATAATAATTTCATCTGGTATTACCAATTCTGGTGCAACAGTTACTTCTTTTCCATTTTCTCTTAGAATTTCATCTAGCACTTTTGCTTGCTCAACATTTCTTGGAAATCCGTCTAAAATAGCTCCATTTTGCACATCGCTCCAATTTAACCTGTCTTTTACTATTCCAATAGTAACTTCATCTGGAACAAGTTGTCCTTGTGATATATAACTATCTGCTAATTTTCCAAGTTCTGTTCCTTTTTTTATTTGTTCACGAAACATATCTCCTGTAGATATATGTGCTAGCCCTGTTTTTTTGGCTAACATTTTTGCTATTGTTCCTTTTCCACTACCAGGAGCCCCTAACATTACTATATACATAGTTTTAATTCTCCTCTCACGCAAGTTCGGACGGATTTATTTGTCCGTCCTAAATGCTTTTATGTTTTTTAATTAGTCTAAGAAACCTTTATAATGTCTCATAACTAATAAAGATTCTAATTGTTGTACCATTTCTAATGCAACACCAACTACGATTAATATAGATGTTCCTCCAAATGTTAAATCTACATTTGGAATAAATCTAGTTAACATTGGTAATATAGCAATTATTGCTAAGAAAAGTCCACCAAACCATAATAGTTTTGACATTATAGATGCCAAATAATCTGATGTTGGTTTTCCAGCTCTTATTCCTGGAATAAATCCACCATTTTTCTTAATATTATTTGCTACTTCTGCTGGATTAAATGTTGCATATGTATAGAAAAATGTAAATCCTACAATCAATAGTAGATATACAATTGCGTTTGCAATAGTATAACCTACTGGTACTCCTGCAGATGAAGTTGCAATTGAAAATTTATAAATTACTGACCAAAATCCAGTTTGATTTGCTATATTTGGTATAAACATTTGAATAATCATTGCTGGAAATGTCATAAATGAAGAAGCAAAGATAATTGGCATAACACCTGCCATTGCTAATTTTAATGGGATGTGTGTGTTTTGTGCTCCTACCATTCTTCTTCCTACAACTTTTTTAGCGTATTGTACTGGTATTCTTCTTTCAGCTTGTTGTACAAATATAACTCCTGCTATTAAAATTATAGCTCCTATAATAATTCCTAGTCCTATTAATAATCCTGTAGTACTAAAAGTTCCTGTACCAAAAACAACATTCCATATCGTTGTTACTGCTCTTGGTAATCCTGAAACTATACCTGTAAAGATAATCATTGAGATACCATTTCCGATTCCCTTGTTTGTAATTTCATCACCAAGCCACATTAAAAGTGATGTTCCTGTCATTAATGAAATTACTACTAAAAATCCTGTTAAAAATCCTTCTCCAATAAAGATTCCAGAAGATTTGTATGATAAGTATAATCCTATACCTTCAATTAAAGCAAGTATAATTGTTAATAGTTTTGTATACTTGTTGATTTTGTTTCTTCCTTCTTCTCCACCATCTTTCATTAATCTTTCTAAGCTTGGAATAACCATACCTAATAATTGAATAACGATAGATGCTGTAATGTATGGAGTAATTGACATAGCAAAGATTGAAAATCTTGAAAAAGCTCCACCTGAGATTAAGTTAATTAATCCTGCCATTCCGTTTGTTCCACTAGACATTGCTTCATTTAAAGCAAATGTGTCAACAGCAGGAATTGTAATATAACATCCTAATCTAAATAATACAATAAGTAATAAAGTATATAAAATTCTCTTTCTTACATCTGGTGTTTTAAATCCATTTATAATTGTTTTAAACATTAGATCACCTCAGCCTTTCCTCCTAAAGCTTCAATCTTTTCTTGTGCAGCTTTAGTAAATTTAACGGCTTTAACATTTACCTTTTTATCTAATTTACCTGTTGCTATAATAACAATACCGTCATTAGCTTTACGAATTATACCATCTTCGATTAAACTTTCAGCAGTTACATCTTCTTTGCTTGATTTATTAAGCATTGTTAATGTTACTTCTGTATAGTTTTTAGCAAAAATGTTAGTAAATCCTCTTTTTGGTAATCTTCTATATAATGGTGTTTGACCGCCTTCAAATCCTCTTCTAACTCCTCCACCACTTCTTGCTTTTTGTCCTTTATGTCCTTTTCCTGAAGTTTTTCCAAGGCCTGAACCAACGCCACGACCAACTCTAGTTCTTGTTTTTGTTTTTTGTGCTGGTTTTAATTCGTTCAAATTCATTTTGCAATTACACCTCCTATTTTATTAATCAAATCTACAGGGTCATATCTTCTCCCCATGTATTTCACTCGGGACAAGATATGTCCCCATTATATTTCTAATTAAAGAATTTCTTCAACTGTTTTTCCTCTTTTATGAGCAATTTGTTCAGCTGTTTTCATACTTTTTAGCCCTTCTAGTGTAGCATATACTACGTTTCTAGGGTTATTTGTTCCAATAACTTTTGTTCTTATATCTTTATATCCTGCAAGTTCTAATACAGGTCTTACGCTACCACCTGCAATAACTCCAGAACCTTCTTTAGCTGGTTTTAATACAACACTAGCACTTCCAAATTTTCCAACATATTCATGAGGAATTGTAGTTCCTACAACTGGAACTTCAATTAAATTCTTCTTTGCTTCTTCAATTGCTTTCTTTATAGCATCTGGAACTTCTGCAGCTTTACCATTTCCTACACCAACGTGTCCATTTTCGTCACCAACAACAACAACAGCACTAAATCTAAAGTTTCTACCACCTTTAACAACTTTTGCTACTCTGTTGATTGCAACTACTTTTTCTTTTAATTCTGATGTATTTTCTGATTGCACTTTATTTTTCCTCCTTACTTAAATAATTTCAAATTTTCTATAGTAGACATATTTTTAATTTGTTACTTTAAGGACGAATTATATCCTTTCAAAGTAAATACTAAAATTCTAGTCCACCTTCTCTTGCAGCTTCTGCTAATTCTTTTACTACTCCATGATAAATGTATCCACCTCTATCAAAAACAACTTCTTTAATATTTTTTTCTAAAGCTCTTTTTGCAATTAGACTTCCTACTTCTTTAGCTGCTTCTTTATTAGAATGTTTTGTTTTTACTTCTTTATCTAAAGTAGAAGCTTGTGTTAAAGTATTTCCAGCTACATCATCAATTATTTGAGCATAAAGATTGCTGTTGCTTCTATATACACATAGTCTTGGACGTTCTTCAGTTCCTGAAATTTTATTACGTACTCTTCTATGTCTTCTTTCTCTTTCAAGTTTTCTATTGATTTTCTTAATCATTTTCTACTCCTTTCTACTAATTATCAAAATTAGAAGTTTAAAGCAAACTAAATTTTATTTTTTACCAGCTTTACCTTCCTTACGTCTAATATGCTCATCAGCATATTTAATACCTTTACCTCTATATACTTCTGGTGGTCTTTTTGTTCTTATAACAGCTGCTGTTTGACCAACTAATTCTTTATCAATTCCTCTTACAGTAATATGGTTTGCATCTGCTAAATCAAAAGTAATTCCTGCTGGTGGATCAATCTCAACATTATGAGAATATCCTAAGCTCATTACTAACTTATTTCCTTGTTTTTGTGCTCTATAACCAACACCGTTAATTTCTAATTCTTTTTTAAATTCATGAACAACTCCTTCAATCATGTTATTAATTAAAGTTCTTGTTAGTCCATGTAGACTTTTATTTTCAGATTCATCATTAGGTCTTGTTACTGTAATAGTATTACCCTCTAATGATACTGTCATATTTTTGTGTATGTCTCTTTCTAATGTTCCTTTTGGACCTTTTACAGTAATATGATTTTCATTTAATGTAACTTCTACACCTTCTGGTACTGTAATAGGCTTGTTTCCTATTCTTGACATTTATTCGTTTCCTCCTTCCTTAAAATATTACCAAATATATGCTAATACTTCTCCTCCAAGTCCTTCTTTTCTTGCTTCTCTATCTGTTTTAATTCCCTTTGAAGTAGAGATTAAAGCGATTCCTAATCCATTTAGAACTTGTGGTAATTCTTCTTTAGACGCATAAACTCTTAGTCCTGGTTTACTAATTCTTTTTAAACCGTCTATTACTCTTGCGCCTGTTTCATCATATTTTAATGTGATACGAATCACACCTTGAGCATTATCATTAATTTCTTCATAAGCAGCAATATATCCTTCTTTAAATAAAATATCAGTGATTGACTTTTTCATGTTAGAAGCAGGTATATCTACTGTTTTATGTTTTTGACTATTAGCATTTCTAATTCTTGTTAACATATCTGCGATTGGATCAGTTATATTCAATTGTGTTCCCTCCTTTTTATATTTTTGGATTTCCATTATTTCTAATTTAAATTATTATATTGCAATTAAAGCAAGTGAAAAATTTTGAAATTATATTTAATTTTTACACATAGCTTAATAATGCAAAATGCACATTTAAATTTGAATAAATTACCAGCTTGCCTTCTTAACTCCTGGAATTTCTCCCTTATGAGCTAATTCTCTAAAGCAAACACGGCAAATTCCGAATTTTCTAATATATGCATGTGGTCTTCCACAAATTTTACAACGATTATATTCTCTTGTTTTATATTTTTGTTCTCTTTGTTGTTTTACCTTTAAAGATTTCTTAGCCATTATTTTCTCCTTTCTCTTCTATCTACCCTTGGAATGGCATTCCTAATAATGAAAGTAGTTCTTTAGCTTCTTCATCATTTTTTGCGGTAGTAACGAAAATAATATCCATACCTCTAATTTTATCAATTTTATCATATTCAATTTCTGGGAAAATCAATTGTTCTTTAATACCCATTGAGTAATTACCTCTTCCGTCAAATGAATTGCTTGATACTCCTCTGAAATCTCTTACTCTTGGTAATGCTGTGTTGAATAGTTTGTAAGCAAAATCATACATTTTGCCAGATCTTAATGTAACTTTGCATCCCATATTAACGTTTTCTCTGATTTTAAAAGCTGCAATAGCTTTTTTAGCCTTTGTTATAATTGGCTTTTGTCCAGTGATAATTGTTAAATCATTAATAGCATTTTCTAATGATTTTGGATTATCTTTTATATCTCCTAAACCGATATTAATAACGATTTTTTCTAATTTAGGAACTTCCATTATTGACTTATAATTGAATTTCTTCATCATTGCTGGTACAATTTCTTTTTGATATTGTTCTTTTAATATTTCCATAAGTCTTTACAGACCTCCTTTCTATTTTAGTTTGTTTCCACATTTTTTACAAATACGTACTTTTTTATCTCCTTCAATTAAATAGCCTACTCTAGTTGCCTTGTTACATTTTGGGCATACTACATTTACTTTGCTACTATGTATGCTACATTCTACAGAGATAATTCCACCCTCTTCACCTTGTTTTCTAGGTTTAACATGTTTTTTACGTATATTAACACCTTTAACAATTACTTTTTGTGTTTTAGGTATTACTTCTAAAACTTCTCCAGTTTTTCCTTTATCATTTCCTGATAAAACTTTAACATTGTCACCTTTTTTAATTTTCATTTATTTTTCACCTCTTTATATTAGGATTTTTTGTTTTTATTTTAAAGAACCTCTGGAGCTAATGATAATATTTTCATATAATCTCCATCTCTTAATTCTCTAGCTACTGGCCCAAAGATACGGGTTCCTCTTGGTGTTTTATCGTCTTTTATAATAACTGCTGCATTTTCATCAAATCTTACATAAGAACCGTCTGCTCTTCTAATTGGCTTTTTTGTTCTTACAACAACAGCTTTAACAACATCACCTTTTTTTACAACTCCACCTGGTATAGCTGTTTTAACAGATGCAACTATAATATCACCTACACCAGCGTATTTTCTATAAGAACCGCCTAAACATCTAATGCACATAATTTCTCTTGCGCCTGTGTTATCAGCAACTTTTAATATACTTTGTTGTTGTACCATGATTATTCTCCTTTCTAGCACTATATGGGTACACATTCTTTCCCATTTATCTCATCTTTAGGGATAAAATATGTTATTTTGGCATTTATTTTTATTTTATTACCGCCTTTTCTAAAACTTCAACTACTCTCCATCTCTTATCTTTAGAAAGTGGTCTTGTTTCCATTACTTTTACTTTATCACCTGTTTGGCATTCATTGTTTTCATCATGAGCTTTTAATTTGTATGTTTTCTTTTCAATTTTTCCATACATTTTGTTCTTTTCACTGGTTTCAACACTAACAACTACTGTTTTATCCATTTTGTCAGAAACAACTGTACCAATCATTGTTTTACGAAGATTTCTTTCTTCCATTTTTAACTCCTTTCTAGTAAACTAACGATGACACATCTTTTTCTAAGATATTTTTTTATAGATAAGATATGTCCCCTCGGGGTTTTCTACTTATTTTCACTAATTTCTCTTTCTCTAAGAATAGTTTTGATTCTTGCTATATCTTTCTTCACTTCTTTGATTTTCATAGGATTATCTAGTCCATTTGTTGCTAAACTAAATCTTAATTTAAACAATTCATTTTTTAGTTCTCCTAATTCTTTTTCTAGATCTGGTGAAGACATCTCTTTAATTTTATTTATCTTCATCATTATCACCTACCTCACTTGTAGTCTCTCTTTTAACAAATTTACACTTTACTGATAATTTGTTAGCTGCTAATCTTAACGCTTCTTTTGCTGTTTCTTCTGGAACATCTGCAATTTCAAACATTACCCTTCCTGGCTTAACAGCTGCTACCCAATATTCTACAGCACCTTTACCTTTACCCATACGAGTACCAATAGGTTTTGCTGTCATTGGTTTGTCAGGGAAGATTTTAATCCAAACCTTTCCACCTCTTTTAATATAACGAGTCATAGCAACACGGGCTGCTTCAATTTGATTAGATGTAATTAATCCAATCTCTTGAGATTGTAATCCATATTCTCCGTCAGATACTTTGTTTCCTCTTGCTGCTTTTCCTCTTACTCTACCTTTTTGTAGTTTTCTATATTTTGTTCTTTTTGGCATTAATGGCATTATTCTTCTCCTCCTTCCACTACTTTCTTTTTAGTTGGAAGAACTTCTCCTTTATAAATCCAAACTTTAACACCAATTTTTCCGTATGTTGTATCTGCTTCTGCAAATCCATATTCAATATCTGCTCTTAAAGTTTGAAGTGGAATAGTACCTTCTTTATAGAATTCTGTTCTAGCCATGTCGGCTCCACCTAATCTACCAGATACAGCAGTTTTAATTCCTAATGCACCTGCTTTCATAGATTTTTGCATACATTGTTTCATAGCTCTTCTAAAAGAAATTCTTCTTTCTAGTTGTCCTGCAATATTTTCAGCAACTAATTGTGCGTCTACATCAATATTTTTAACTTCAACAATATTTAAATTTACTGTTTTGCCAATCATTTTTTCAAGTTCAGTTTTTAATACTTCTGCAAGGTTTCCACCTTTACCAATTACTAAACCTGGTTTTGCTGTATAAACATTTACTTTTACAAATTTAGCAGTTCTTTCGATTTCAATTTTTGAAATTCCTGCAATATATAATTTTTTCTTAACATATTCACGGATTTTATGATCTTCTACTAAATAATCTGCAAAATTCTTTTTATCTGCGTACCATTTAGAATTCCAGTCTTTAATAACTCCTACTCTTAATCCGTTAGGATCTACCTTTTGTCCCATTTTGTTAAGTCCTCCTTTCTTAATCTCTTTCTTTTAATACGATTGTAATATGGCTTGTTCTTTTTCTAATTCTTACTGCACTACCTTTAGCTGCTGGTCTAATTCTTTTTAGAGTTGGACCTTGGTTTGCATAGATTTCAGCAACGTATAATTTTTCATGTGCCATATGATGATTGTTTTCAGCATTTGCTATAGCTGATTTTAATAATTTCTCAATAATTTCGCTTGATGCTTTTGGAGCATATTTTACAATAGCTAAAGCTTCATCAATATCTTTTCCTCTAATTAAATCTGCTACAATTTTAACTTTTCTAGCTGATATTCTAGCATATCTTAGAGTTGCTTCTGCTGTTGGAATTATAACTTCATCCATCTTTTATTCCTCCTTTTTATTTCGCTGTAGTTGTCTTATCTCCTGAATGTCCTTTAAATGTTCTTGTTGGTGCAAATTCACCTAATTTATGTCCTATCATTTCTTCTGTTATATAAACTGGTACATGTTTTCTACCATCATGAACAGCGATTGTGTGTCCAACCATTTGTGGATAGATTGTAGATGCTCTTGACCATGTTTTAATTACATCTTTATTTCCACTTTCATTCATTGCATTAATTCTTTTTAATAATTCAGGTGCAACAAATGGTGCTTTTTTGCTTGATCTTGACATTAATCTTTCCTCCTTTTTATTTTCTTCTCTTTGTAATTAATTTATCACTTTGTTTATGGTTCTTTCTTGTCTTGTATCCTAAAGCTGGTTTGCCCCAAGGAGTCATTGGTCCTGCGTGTCCTACTGGTGCTTTACCTTCACCACCACCATGAGGGTGATCTACTGGGTTCATTACAGAACCTCTAACAGTTGGTCTTATACCCATATGTCTTGTTCTTCCTGCCTTACCAATTTTAATATTTTCATGGTCTGTGTTTCCTACTGTACCAATAGTAGCTTTACAAACAGCTAATACTAATCTCATTTCTCCAGAAGGTAATCTTATATGTGCATATTTTCCTTCTTTTGCCATTAATTGAGCTTCTTGACCAGCTGCTCTAACTAATTTTCCACCTTGACCTGGATTTAATTCGATGTTATGAATCATAGTACCTACTGGAATATTTTCAATTTTCATGCAGTTACCTGGTTTGATATCTGCTTTTTCTCCAGATATTACTTTATCACCGTTTTTTAGTCCAACTGGTGCTAAGATGTATGCCTTTTCTCCGTCTTCATATTGAATTAATGCAATGTTTGCACTTCTATTTGGATCATATTCAATACCTATTACAGTTGCTGGCATATCTTCTTTATTTCTTTTAAAATCAATAATTCTGTATTTTTGTCTATTTCCTCCACCTTGATGTCTTACAGTTATTCTTCCGTATGAGTTTCTACCTGCATTTTTCTTTTTTGTAGCAAGTAGAGATTTTTCTGGTTCTTTTTTTGTGATTTCTTCAAATGTAGAAACTGTCATGTTTCTTCTTGAAGAGGTGTAAGGTTTAAAGTGTTTCATTCCCATTTTTGTTTCCTAAAAATCTTGAAAAACTTCGTATTGCGTCGTTAAACTCAAAAATATTTCTTCGACATACAATTCGTATAGTCTCAGCAATATTTTTTCGTTTGCCTAGCACTACTCGTTTTTGAAGATTTTAATACCTTTCTTCTTAAATTTACGGAATTTTTCCTGCTCCGCATGCAGTTATTCTTTATTTTCCGGGTTCTTTCCCGATAATTTAAATTTCTTTTTCATCTTCTCTTGTGGTAGCTTGTTGTATTGCATTTGCAAAAACATCAAAGCTTTCTTGTAACTGATCTGCTGGCATAATGAAATTAGGCATTGCTCCTTTTTCTGCTTGTGATAATAGCCTTTCAAGTTCCTGAGAAGTACACATATCTAATTGTATTTCTCCTTTTTCTATTCCATCTGCCACGCTTCTTAGTTTGCTTACAATCATAGAATCTTCAGTTACTTTTAAATCTTCTTTAAAAAAATTACTACCTTCCATATTTTTAAGCTCCCATAAAGTGTTCAATAGAGTCTTTATATTTCTTAGAAACCTTGGTTTCTTTTCCACCTTTTGCTAAGTATGTCATATCTGATGGATTAGTATCAATTGTAACAATTGCTTTTTTCCAATCAGAAGTTTTTCCTGATGTTTTACCCATTCTTTTTGTTTTTCCTTTAACACTCATGGTATTAACATCTAAAACTTTTACTTCAAAAAGTTTTTCTACTGCATTTCTAATATCAATTTTAGTAGCCTTTTTGTTTACTTTAAAGGTATACTTTCCTGTTTGTAGTCCATCATTACTTTTTTCAGTAATTAATGGAGCAATTATAACGTCTTCTGCTTTCATTATGCGTACACCTCCTCTAATTTTTTAACAGTATCTTCTGTTACAACAAGGTTTTTATGTTTTAATAGGTCATATACATTTATAGTACCTACTTGAAGTGTTTTAACACCTTCAATATTTCTTGCTGATTTTTGTACAATTTCATCTTTTTCTGGTAAAAGAATTATTGTTTTACCTTCTAATTTTAAGTTGTTTAAAACTTTAGCCATTTCTTTTGTTTTAATTTCTTTTAATGGTAAGCTTTCTACAACTACTAATTCATTTTCTAATACCTTAGAACTTAGCATTGATTTTATAGCTAATTGTTTTTCTTTCTTATTTACTGTGTAATTGTATGAACGTGGTTTTGGTCCTAATGCAACACCTCCACCTACCCAGTGTGGTGCACGGATACTACCCTGTCTTGCACGGCCAGTACCTTTTTGTCTCCATGGCTTTCTACCACCACCAGAAACTTCGCTTCTTGTTTTAGTACTTTGTGTACCTTGTCTTTGATTAGCTAGGTAATTAACTAAAACATGATGTACTACTGTTTCATTTGGCTCAATGCCAAATATTTCTTCTTTAAGTTCGATTGTTTTTACTTTTTTACCTTCTATATCATATACATCTACCTTAGGCATTTGTCTTTCCCTCCTTATTTACTTTTTACGCTTGTTTTTAGTTTTAAAATAGCACCTTTTGCTCCAGGTACACTACCTTTTACTAAAACAACATTTTTATCTAAGTCTACTTTTACTACTTCTAAATTTTGAATAGTAATAGTTTCACGTCCCATATGTCCAGGTAATTTCTTTCCTTTAAATACTCTACCTGGTGTAGAAGTTGGTCCCATTGAACCTGGTCTTCTATGATACATAGAACCATGTCCCATTGGTCCTCTAGATTGGCCATGACGTTTAATAACGCCTTGGAATCCTTTTCCTTTTGAAGTACCTTGAATATCTAGTTTATCTCCAGCTTCAAAAACATCTACTTTTAATTCATCACCTATTTTTATATTTTCTACAGAATTTAATCTAAATTCTCTTAAATGTTTTTTAGGTGTTAAATTTGATTTTGTGTAATGACCTTTTATAGGTTTAATTACTTTATGTTCTTTTACTTCACCAAAACCTAATTGAATAGCATTGTATCCATCAGTTTCTGTTGTTTTTACTTGTACTACTGTACAAGGTCCAGCTTCAATTGCTGTTACTGGAATTACTTTTCCTTGATTATCAAAGATTTGAGTCATTCCAACTTTTCTTCCTATTAATATTTTGTTCATTTTTTTCCTCCATTGGCTGATATTTTAAATTTCGTTAGACTATAACGTTATACCAGCATAGCTTTATGTTTTTTATAATTTTATTTCGATATCAACACCAGCTGGTAAATCAATTTTCATTAAGCTATCAACTGTTTTTTGTGTTGGATAAAGAATGTCAATTACTCTTTTATGTGTTCTCATTTCAAATTGTTCTCTTGAATCTTTGTCTTTGTGTGGAGAACGTAAAATTGTAATAATTTCCTTTTCTGTTGGTAATGGAATAGGACCTGATACTTTAGCTCCTGTTTTTTTAGCAGTATCTACTATTTTTTCAGCAGACTGTTCTAAAACAACTGAATCATAAGCTTTTAGTCTTATTCTGATTTTTTCGCTTGTTACTGTAGTTTCTTTCTTTGTTGCCATTTAAATTCCCTCCTTCTAAAATTTTCAAGGCTTTAAAGCCTCTCTATTGGTCGGAAGTTATAACGCACCCTGGTGTTTCATTTATTACCAATATTAAAACCCAAGCTTGCATGATTGTATCTTAGCTATATAGCTAAGAAAACTTGGGATAAGTGCTTTATCTGTTAACTTACCGCCTTGGTCTAAGCCACGACATACTCCATAAGAGTTCCCTCCAAACTTATAATAAATATAAATTTGTAGCCACATCTTACTTCATCGCCAAATACATGCTTAATTATTATACAACGCTTCTTCCCTAATGTCAACTGTTTTTTTAAAATTTTTGTTGTATTTGATATGTTAAGTAAAAAAGTAGTTTGACAATATAAAAATATTGTATGGTAAAAGTTAAAATAACACTTATAAAATTCTATCAATTTTACTTTAAATTCTTATATCAGTTTTATTTTAACATTTACAAATTATATATAATTTCTAATTTTATATTTATATAATTTTTTTATATTTCATATATATTTTTCCTATTTTTACCAATTTTATTTACATAAAATTTGATTTTGATCTAATTTTATGATATAATATAATTTATAACCTGTTAATATACAGGAATCTTTAAAAAAAGGGTGGTACAAAATGTCTATCTTCGAATCCATTTATGGCAACAACATCAGCCGTCGCAACCTGTTCCTTCAGCCTTCTACTGTCTTCGCCACCAAAAAGCAAATGTATGATGAGGTGAAGACGGGAAAGGTCAAGAAGATCATCCCTTTGGGGAATGATGAATACGCCTTGGTTTTGAACTGAAGGCAACCCTGCTAAAAGAAGTGAAGAAATTCTTCACTTCTTTTAGTTTATATTTTTTAGTTGTAAGTTAAATATTTGGGAGAAAATAAAAAATTTAAATAAATTATATAGAAACAAATACGCTAAGTATATCATTTTTATATGTAATTTTACATAATTTCATTTTTATGGTATAATAATAGTTACATAGGTAATATCCTATATAAAATTTTAGGAGGTATTAGTATATGGCATCTAATGGTAGTCCGCAACACCCCCAATCTCGGTGGAGTCCTAAAGACTTTAGGTTTACCCTTCAGCTGTCCAGAAGGTCGCTGACGGGCAGAACTACGTTCTCTACGCTGATTAGGATGAATATGGGCTATGATATTCCGAGTGGTAGTTGCTTTTCAATTACCAAACAGGCCGAAAATCGTGTTTACATCAAAATTTTGGTCAATTGTCAGGATTCTTCGTCTGATGAGCTCACTTTCGTCACTGTTTCTTCTCTGGAGAAGGTTAGCATTGTTTGCTCCAAGCTTAATATGTCAAGCTCGCTTAGGTGCAAAATCACTGCTTTCCAGCAAGACAACTCCGTTGTTTTCTCTGTAAAGGCTCTTAATGAGTCTATGGAGAAGAAGCTCAATCAATTCTTTTCAGTGTATGGAGACAAGAATTAAACCACCGAAAAAAGAACCACTTTTACTAAAGTGGTTCTTTTTTTAATTATTTTATTTATTATTCTGCTGATTCTGTGTCTGTAGTTTCTTCAGTTTCTGGAGCTTCATAAGCTTCTAATATAGCTTTTTGAATCTTCTCTCTAGTATCAGCATTAATTGGATGAGCTATATCCTTAAATTCTCCATTTGGAGTTTTTCTGCTTGGCATAGCAATAAATAATCCATTTTGACTTTCAATAACTTTAATGTCATGAACAACAAATTCGTTATCAAATGTCACAGAAGCAACAGCTTTCATTCTGTTTTCTGAATTTACTTTTCTTAAACGTACATCTGTAATTTGCATTTTAAGTACCTTCCTTTCCAGTTTTTTATACATTTCTTATGTACAATTATATTATTCGCCAAAAATATAATTTTTCCTTCTTTATTTTACAATTATTTTATTTTTTTTATTTATTAGCAGTTATTATATATTCTCTCACAGTTTTTATTTTATAATCATAACATATATAATAATTTTATAAAAATCAATAAATGTATTGAAAAAAACTATCTTAAAGTATATAATTAAACATGCAAATATTACATAAAGGGGTGTTATTTTTTTGGTAAATATAGAAGATTTAAGGCAGTATAAACATATACATATGATTGGTATTGGCGGAATTAGTATGAGTGGAATTGCTGAAATTTTAAAATTTTGGGGATTTTATGTAACAGGTTCTGACTCTACTAGATCAGAAGTAACAGATAAATTATTAAGTAAAGGTATTCCCGTAACAATTGGTCACAATTTACAGGATGTAGAAAAAGCAGATGTTGTTGTTTATAGTGCTGCTATTCGTAAAGATGATGTTGAACTTATTAGAGCTCACGAATTAAATATTCCTACTATTGAAAGAGGTACCTTTTTAGGTAAAATTACTAAAGCTTTTCGTGATACTATTTGTATTTCTGGTACACACGGAAAAACTACTACTACATCTATGATTTCAATGTGCTTTTTAGAAGCTCATAAAGATCCATCTATTCAAGTTGGTGCATATTTAAAATCAATAGATGGTAATTATCGTGTTGGTTGTAGTGATTATTTTATTATTGAAGCATGTGAATATGTAGAAAGTTACTTAAAATTATTTCCTAAAACAGAAGTTATATTAAATATAGATAATGATCACTTAGATTATTTTGGTACTTTAGAAAATATTGTGCATTCTTTTGGTAATTACGTGAAATTATTGCCAGAAGATGGATTATTAGTAATCAATTGGGATGATGAAAATTGTAGAGCAATTGCTAGGAATACTCAAGCTAAAACTGTTACATATGGAATAGAAAATGAGTCTGCTAATTTCTTTGCTAGAAATATTACTTTTAATAGTAATGGTTTCCCTACTTTTGATGTCTATTATAATAATAATTTTTATAAAACTATATATTTATCTGTTCCTGGAATTCACAATGTTTTAAATGCTTTGGCTTGTATTAGTGTTTGTCATGAATATGGAATAGAAAAAGAAGATATGAAAAATGCTCTTAAAAAATATACAGGTGCTCATAGAAGATTTGAATATGTTGGATCTTTTAATAGAGGTGTTAATGTATATGATGATTATGGTCATCACCCTACAGAGATTAAAGCTGTTGCAAATGCATTAAAGCAAAAACAATATAGACAATCTTGGGTTGTATTTCAACCACATACCTATAGTAGAACTAAAACTTTATTAAATGATTTTGCAAAGGCACTTTTAGATTTTGACAATGTAATTGTTACTGATATTTATGCTGCTAGAGAAGATAATATTTATAATGTTTCCTCTCAAGACTTAGTAAATAAGTTACATTCTTACGGAAAGAAGTGTTTATACATTTCTAATTTTGATGAGATAGTAAAATATTTAAAAGAACATACTGTAGAAAATGATATTGTTTTAACATTGGGGGCTGGTACAGTTACCTCAATTGGTCCAATGTTAGTTGAAGATGAATTAAATTAATTAATATATAATAATAACCAATATAAATGAACTATACATCTATAATCCGCTTGACCTTGCTGTCGCACCTTGTATTGTACACAAGAAATCAAAGATTTCTTGGTACGAATTTAAGAAAGGTGCTTCATGCTCGCTTCGCTCAAACACTGCGCGGTCTACGCTTTATTATAGATGTATAGTTCATTTCTTATTATTTAATTTTGTTTTAATTATTTATTTAATTATTTTTCAATTCTATTTACTTAATTATTTCTTAATTTTCATTAATTACATATAATTTTCTTTAGATAATTGAGGGAATTTAAAATTCATACTATTTTCTGAAATATTTCCATCTTCTTTATGGTCTTTGAAGAATTCATCTGAGCCTTTTAAGAAATGTTGCATTCTCATTTCACTAGTTTGCTCTCCTGCTCCTTGTATAATAGGGTCATCCCAAGTAACATCTACTGCATACCATTGTTGATTAATTTGTACATAATTCCATGCATGAGTTTCTGTTTGCCCCTGTGAATTTGTTCCTGTGCCTGAAACAAGAACACATGGCACCCCTACTGCATCCATTAGGTATTTAAAGCTTCTTGCATATCCTTCACATACAGCCTTTTTATTTCTTAATGCACCATATATTGTATGTTGCATTTTAGAATCTGCATTGTCTTCGTAATTAATAGTATAAATAAGCCAATTATGAACTTTTTCTATTTTTGTTTTTATATCATCTGTAGAAAGTTGATTTGTAATTTGTTCTTTTATACTTTCAAGATATCTTTGTGCATTTTCTACATCTGCTTGGCTTTGGAATTCTTTATAATAATAATTTGCATTGTCACCTGGACCAATAGATATTTTGTAAGTTTTAATTCCTCCAAGACTATGATATTCATTCATTAAAGTTATTTTTGTTGCATCTATATAAAATAATTCTATATTATCATAAGAAAATGCATTCCATGCAGATTGAAAAGCTTCATTTAACTTTTCTTCTCCACCATCACTGTTTAATAGTGTATTAAACTCTGTTCCATAGTCTATTATATAGTTTCCTGAAATCATCTTTGACTTATTATCTTTTAGCCCATTATAAATTATTTTAGCTGTTTCATCTAACTGGCTATAATAATAAGTAGATGTAAAAAAATCTTCCCCTGTTTGTTCGTTTTCATCATTTGGTATTATTGGGTCAATAATAGTTTGGTTTTGTACTTGTTCATTTGCTATTGGATCTTGCACTGTTTCATTTTTCACTATATTATCGCCTTGGTTTACTTCAGCATAATTTTCTAACTGTTTACTCTCAGTCTGTGTTGTATCCATTAGTATTGTGTAAATGAAAAATCCCAAAACTCCTACTATAGCAATGATTAGTATTATAATTATAACTGTGACAATTTTACTTTCTTTCATGTTTTCCTCTCTTTTATCAGAAAAAAGAATACTTTTTATCTGAATTTTTAATTTACTTGTTTCATTTGTTTTAACATAATATCAGCAAATACACCGTATCCCATAGTTGGGTCATTTACTAATACATGTGTAACTGCTCCAACAAATTTTCCATTTTGAATAATAGGTGCTCCACTCATTCCTTGTATAATTCCACCTGTTTTTTCTATTAGTCTTTCATCTGTTACTTTTAATAGCATACTTTTATTATCTTCATTGTTTCCTGTAAAAATTTTTTGAATTTCTATTGTATAGTTCTCTTTTTTTCCATTTTCTAGTTCACATATAATCTCTGCTTGACCAGTTTTAATTTGCTCTCTAGTAGCTACTTCAATTTCATCTTTGGCTGAAATTGAAAGATATGAAGGTGAATTTAAAACCCCAAATACTCCAAAAGATGTATTCTTTGAAATTTTCCCTATTGTATATCCAGATTCGATTGTTCCTCTAATTTCACCCGGAGTTCCCTTTTCCCCTTTTTGAATATCTAAAATATTTGTAGTAACTAGTTCTCCATTTGCTATTTGAATTAGGTTAGAAGTATCTATATCTAATATTCCATGTCCTAAAGTAGCAAACATACCAGTAGATGGCTCATAAAATGTTAAAGTTCCAACTCCTGCAGCTGCATCTCTTACCCATAAACCTAATTTATATTCATTGCTCCCGCTTCTTGCAGGTTTCATGCTTACGGTTACGGTTTCTTCATCATGTACATATTTTACATTTATTTTATTTCCATTGCTTGAATTAACTTCTTGTATTAGGTCTGTTGTGTTATTAATGTTATTTTCATTAATTTGAATAATCCTATCTCCCTCTTGAATTCCAGTATTTTCGTA
>CANRPQ010000016.1 GCA_947632525.1 uncultured Clostridia bacterium | reverse complement strand
CTAGTACTATTATCTCTTTATCTTGTATTTCACATATTACTCTGTACTCGCCTATTCTATATCTCCATTGTCCAGATTTATTTTGTACTAGGCTTTTTCCATGTAGTCTTGAATTTTCACAACATTCAATATTTTTTTCTAGCCACCCTATTATTAATGCTGCTATATGTTTATCAAGCTTTTTTAGTTGTTTCTTTGCATTTTCTGTAAATACAACTTTATACATTTTTATAGTCCCAACTCCTCTTTAACTTCTTTCATAGTGTATGTTTTAGGATTTTTCTCATATTCTTCCTTTGCTTTTTTATAACATTCTAAGTCATATTCGTTTTCTATTTTTTCCATTACCGCACTTCTCACCAAGTCAGATAACGATATATTATTCATTTCTGCATATGCTTTTATTAATTCAGTTTCTTTATCATCTAATCTTACTGAAATAGTCATAATAATTCACTCCTTCTTTTAATTATTGTAATACGTTGTATTACAAATGTCAATATTATTATACTATTTTTTTCAAAATTATGTGATATTATACAAAAAAGAAGTGTTAATTTTTTAACACCCCTTTTAATTTATTAGTCTTGTGCGTATGGTATTACTGCGATTTGTCTAGCTCTTTTAACAGCTAGTGTAATATCTCTTTGATGAATTGCACATGCACCTGTTGCTCTTCTTGGAAGAATTTTTCCTTTATCATTGATAAATTTTCTTAATTGTTCTGCATTTTTATAATCTAATACTAAATTCTTGTCTGCACATAATGGGCATACTTTTTTTCTAACTTTTCTAAATTTAGGATTATAATCTTCATCATTGTTTCTATTATTTCTTTTATTATTTTTTTTGTCTGCCATTTTTCTTTCCCCCTATCTTATAAATTTAAAATGGTAGGTCATCTCCTGAAGAGATTTCAAAATCTGAACTAGGATTAGCTGATGGCATAGTTCCAAAAGTAGCATCAAAGTTTGGATTTGCTCCTTCTCCGTCCCTTTTGCTATCTGCAAAGTATGCTTCTTCAGCAATAACTTCTGTAATATAATGTTTTTGTCCTTGTTCATCATCCCAAGTTCTAGTTTGTAGTCTTCCTACGATAGATACTTGTTGACCTTTTTTAAAATATTTACTGCAGAATTCTCCTAATTTGCTCCATGCAACTATATTAATGAAATCTGCTTGTCTTTCTTCTCCTTGTCTAACAAATCTACGATTAACTGCTAAACTAAAAGAAGCTACTAATGTATTATTTGTTTGTGTGTATCTTACTTCAGGGTCTCTTGTTAAACGACCCATTAAAATTACTTTATTCATAGTTCATACCTTACCTTTCGGCCCCGATATATTTTATATCGTCGTTTTCATTTTTTAGTTAGTTTTTTGTTATAACTTTTTGGTTAGTCAGCTTTAACTGTGATGAATTTAATAACTTCATCTATAATTCTGTAGTTTCTTTCAAGTTCTGCAATTAGTGCTGGATTAGCTTCAAAATTAATAACAACGTAGTAGCCTTCTTTATTTTTCTTAACTTCATAAGCTAATTTCTTTTTGCCTAATTCTTCTACTTTTTCTACTTTACCGTCACTATTAATTATATCTGTAAATTTTTGAGTTAGTTCTTTTATTTTCTCTTCCTCTACAGATGGATTAATAATGACAACACTTTCGTATTTATTCATTACTTTCACCTCCTTATGGATTAATAACCTGCAGTTTTTCTGCAAGTAAGGAAAATAGCTTAATGCTATTTTTGACTTAATTATTATACTACGATTTTGCTAAAAATGCAAGCAAAATTAGCAATTTTAGCCTATTATTTCTAACGCTTTTTTATATGATTTATATTCTTTTTCGTTTTTTAATGTTAGATACCATAGATATCCCAAAATTAATACTAATGCAATGTTATGTATGTATAAAATTAAAATGCTAAATAGAATAGTAATTGATATAATTGTTACTCTTGAAATAGTGTTGCTTATTTTGTTTGCTTCTTCCTTTCCTTTAAATATATGTATTACTTCCTTTATAATTCTTCCACCGTCTAATGGATATATTGGTATTAAATTAAATATTGCCAACAGTAAATTACTGTAAATAATAATTTCTTTTTGTATTAGTAAGTTTTGTGAATATATCAAACAAATTAATATTATAAATAAATTCACAACTGGTCCTGCTATAGCGATAATCATCTTTTTTAAACAAAGTTCATTTCCCTTTTTTATTTTTTTGTTATAATCTTCTATTTTAGTATGAAATTCAATTTTAAACCCAAATGGATTAATTCCTATTGATTTTGGCTTGAATCCTAAAACTAGTCCTGCACACAAATGCCCTATTTCATGTAATAGGGCAAATAACATTAAAGTAGCATATATTTCTATTTGTCTAGTCAATAAAAAAAGAATTCCAAATAAAAAAATTCTTAAATCTATTTTTATACTCATTTCTATACCTTTCCATTTATTTTTCTATGCTCCGCTTCAAGTCTGTTAAAACTAGTTCTGGGTCTACAGGTCTGTTATCTCTACGAATTTCAAAGTGTAAATGTGGCCCTGTAGTTCTTCCTGTATTTCCAGAAAGAGCTATTTTTTGTCCTTTTTTTACTTCAGCTCCTGTCTTGACCAAAATTTTGCTACAATGTGCATATATAGTGGTAACATCTTTATTTACAATTTTTACATGTGTACCATATTCTCCTTCGTCAGATACTAAACTAACTTTTCCGTCCATTGCTGCAACAACTGTTGTTCCAGTATTTACTCCTATATCTATTCCATAGTGATTAGCAGATACTATACTTGTTGCTTCTCTTGTTCCATAGCGTGATGTTATAGAAGCCTTTGCTGGAACTACTAAGCTGAAATTCTTTTTTATATATTCTGCATCTAACTGCATTTGAGTTTTCTTTGCACTACTACTGCTAGAAGATGCTGATATGCTAGCTTCATTATCAGAGGCCCCACCTATTCCATTTGTACTATTAGTTTTATTAGATTCACTTTGTTCATTAGTATTATTATTTGCTTCATTATTTTGTTGATTAGTATTAGTTTGAGTATTTTCTTGTTTATTATCTACATCCTCATTGGCTTTACTATCTGCTTGTTCACTATTAGTTTCGGAGTTTTCGTTAGTTTGATTTACTTCTTCATTATTTTCTTCGTTTGATTTATCTTCTTTTATCCAACTACTTAAAAAGTTTAGTTTGTCCTTGTTTTCTTGAAAGAATTGTCCTATTTGGCCACTAATTACCTCAAAATTAATATCTGTACTTAAGAATTCTTTTGTTTTTTCAAGTACATCTTTTGAGAAAATATAGTTTGCATCTTTAATTACAGAAAATATTAAATAGATTACAATACAAATTAAAACCTGTATTATCATTTTCTTATATAAACTAAATTGCCTTTTTTCTTTATTATCTCTTACTTGCCTACTCGACATTCTAACAGAATTATTATCTGATTTTCTTCGATAGTAAATTTCTTCTGCCCTTCTTATTCTTTCCTCTGGAGATATGGTTTTTTCCACAAAAATACACCTCTTCCTTTGTAGTTTCTTGGTTAATGTATATGTTTGGAAGAGATGTTTTATTCTTATTGTATAGAAAAAATCGATGATTTTTAAAATACTAGTATTTATTAAATAACATAAATTAAGCAAATACTTATTATTAGAGCAATAGTTAATGAGGCACTTATTCTTTTTAATAATTCGTATTTCTTTTTTAGTTTTTTATATGAAAAATCTTCTTTTCTATTTTTGCTTTCTAGCTTAGAAATATAATCAGAAATTAGCATTTGTGCTTCATTTACAATATATTCTTTTGTATTTTTTGATTTTTCATTTTCTGATTTTTGTGATGTTTTACTTTTTTTATTATTAAAATCACTATCTATTAGCTCTGGTTTTTTTAATTTTTGATTTTCCTTTAAAAATATAATTGCCTCTTCTACTAAATTAGAAGGCAAATCTTTTAATATAACAATATTTTTCATACTACCTGAATTCATACTTCTATTCCTTTCCATTTCAGATATAATCTATTTCTAATTATTTCTATTTTTTCCATTTATATATTTTTTATACAATTACATTTAAATAACTTACTAAAATTTTAAGGTATAGAATAATATGAATTATCTAACAAATATTTCTGTAATTTTATGCACTAAGTCACAGGCTAAATAATTTATATAGTTTGTTTCATAATTATTATAGTTTTTCGCCCCTACTACTGTTTTAATGTTCCATTTAGCAGGAAAATAAAGGCATTTTCCAAAAGCCTTTCCTATTTCAATTCCCCCTCTTTGAAAGTAAGTTGTTCCTATTTGCTCTACTTCTCCTAAGGCAGAATCTATTAATATCAATTTATCTTGCTCTTCTTTTAAATAATCTAAAAAAATAGGTGCATTTAAAAAATGAACAGGAGATTTCATTGTTCCAAATACTCTCACATTTGAATTATTGGTAAAATATTCTTTTAGCATATCTCCTACTCTTGGTCCAAATGAATCTTCAGTTACTAGGTTTGTTCCAATGCAAACAAATACATAGTTTTTCATTTTGATATTTCTCCTTACATATTGTATATCATATTAATCCCTATCAAAAGAAATGACAATTTTAATATCTTTATCTTTTTTATATTTTTTTATAATATCTTCTGAAAATCCAGCAACTTCATTTGAAATAACAATTGTGTCATAATTTTGTTTAATTAATTGTTTTATTTTATTATCTGTTTGCTCTAAATCATTCAATTTAAAAACATCAAAGCCTAAAGCTTCTGGTAATCGAAAACTTTTGGCGTCTTTTTCATATTTTATCCAAGATATTTTCATATTATCACCATTACTTATTCTTTGATGTTATTTTATTTTTATTCTAAATTTAACAAATTTTTATATTTCTCCTATTTATTCTTGTGGAGGATTTAAAATAGCTTGTATGTCTATATCGTTTAGAATTTCTGAAGAGATATATTCTTTTGCTCTTTTATCTTGTTTTATAGCTTCTAAAGCAATATCCTTGTCAGACCTCAAACGGTTGCTAGCATATTTTAATATTATTCCTTTATTTTTAACAGCTTCCATTACAACATCTTTATCATCTCTTAATTCTTTAGAAGCAAAATATAATATTTGTCCGTCAACTTTTACACCAGCTAGCATTAACTCTTTATCTCCTCTTAACTTTTCACTTGCATAACAGGCAGTCCAGCCTACTTTAGATACAGATTTATATACAAGTTCTCTGTCATCTTTTAAGTTTTTGCTTGTAAATTCTAATGCAACCGGATTTTGTTCTATTGCTGCTAAAGCAATTTCTCTATCGTTTTTTAATTGTTCTGAGGCAAAATCTAATAGTTTGCCGTCTTGTTTTACAATATTTAATACATATTCTCTATTATTTGCTTGTTCTATATCGAATTCTGCCATTATTTTTCTCCTTAATATGTTTACTAATTATTTATCAACTTTCATTAATTTTATATAAATAAAAAATAAAAGTAAAGTGTTTCATTTACTTTTATTTCTTTTATTTTTTATGCACTCTTTAATTCTAATCTTAATTTATCTGCAATCATTGCAATAAATTCGCTGTTTGTAGGCTTTCCTCGATTTGCTGAAACAGTATATCCAAAAATATTTTCTACTGTACCTTGTTCTCCTCTTCCCCATGCTACTTCTATTGCATGTCGGATTGCACGTTCAACTCTTGATGGTGTAGTATGATATTTTCCTGCAATTTCAGGGTAAAGCTGTTTTGTAATTTGATTAATTACTTCTGTGTCTTTAATTACCATCATAATAGCTTCTCTTAAGTATTGATATCCTTTAATATGTGCTGGTACTCCAACTTCGTGAATGACATTTGTTACTAATGCTTCTAGATTTTCTTGATCTTTCTTTTTATCTGGTGCTATATCAATATATTGGCTTTTAATTTCTTTGTTAAATAAACTTCTAAATTGTGTTGGTTGATAGTTTTTAAGTTCTTTCATTCTTTTTACTAAAACACTAATGTCAAAAGGTTTTACAATGTAATATTGAGCACCAAGTGCAATTGCTTTTTGTGTAATTTTGTCCTGACCTACTGCTGACAAAATAATACATAATGGTTTCTTTTCCATTTCTGTAGAGCCTAATTTTTCAAGAACTCCTAATCCGTCTAAGTGTGGCATAATAATGTCTAATAATAGAATATCTGGTTGTAATTCTATTGCTTTTTCATAAGCCTCATTTCCGTCTTTAGCAATGCCTACAATTTCCATGTTTTCTTCTTTACCTAAATAATTAGATAATGTGGCTGTAAAGTCATTATTATCATCGGCCACTAATATTTTGATTTTTTCACTCACGGTTAAATTCCCCCTGTTTCTAATTTTTTTTGCAAGAATGTTAATTGTTTTGTCTATTTTTCTACGCTCTTCTTCTTACTTTGGAAATTATAATATGATTTGTAATATTTTGCAAGCATTTTTGGAAATTTTTTCCAATTTATTTTAAAAACGTTTATATTTCACGGTTTATTTTATATTTTTTTCAAATATTTTTCTTCTACAACTTCTATTTTTTGTATAGAAAATTGTTTTTCATTTATTTCATGTAGGAATTTGTCTTTTTCATTTATATCTATTTCAATAATAGCATAAGGTTCATCTTCAAAATTAGTTTCCAAAATTGAAATAGAGTTTTTTCCGCAATAATATTGTAAAAAGGCTAAATTTTGATATGATACTGGAATTTTTAAAACTTGACCTAATGATAAGTCTACAATTTCTGCTTTATTAATTGCATCATTTGATGTTTGTGTATATGCTCTTACTAATCCACCAGTGCCTAGTAAAATACCACCAAAATATCTGGTTACTATAATTAATACATTTACTAAATCTTGCTTTTTTAATAATTGTAACATGGGTGCACCTGCTGTTCCACTTGGTTCACCGTCATCACTTGACCTTTCTATTATCTGTTCTCCATTTAACAGTCTATATGCAAAGCAATGATGTTTCGCATCATGATATTTTTTGCGAATTTCTTCTAATTTTTCTTCCGCTTCTTTTACTGATGTTACATAGTATAAATTTCCTATAAATTTTGATCTTTTTTCTACAATTTCTGATGCGGTTGATTTCTTTATTGTTTTCACTTTTTTACACCTTTCTAATATTGTAAATTATACTAGTGCCCTCCTGCTACAAATCCGGTTGAATAAGCAATTTGTAAATTAAATCCACCAGTGTATGCATCTACATCTATAATTTCACCTGCAAAATACAATCCTTTTATTAATTTAGATTCCATAGTTTTTGGATTAATTTCTTTTGTACTAATTCCACCAGAAGTAATAATTGCTTCCTCAATTGGCCTAAATCCATTTATTATAACTACAAAATTTTTTAATAATTTTACTAGTCTTTTTCTTTCTTCTTTTGTAATAGAATTTACTTTTTTATTACTTTCTATTTCAGATAATTCTACTATGGTATCAATCATTTTATTTGGTAGCAAGTTATCTAAACTATTTTTATATTCTTTATTTTTTACTTTTTCAAAATCTCTTAAAATTCGGTCTTCTAGTTTTTCTTCTGTTAGTGCTGGTTTTAAGTCAATAAACACAGCAATAGAATTTTTCTTTAAAAGTTCTTCTACTTTAGGATAGCGAAGTAAATGCGCTGAACTACTTAAAATAATTGGACCTGATAATCCCCAATGAGTAAATAGCATTTCTCCAAAATCTTCATAAATTAGTTTATTTTTTTGTGTATCTCGTATTTGTATTTTAACATTTCTCAAACTGAGACCTTGTAATTGTTTGCAGATATGTAGATATTCTTTACTTGCTGTTAATGGAATTAATGATGGCTTTAGTTTTGTTACAGTGTGCCCTAATTCCTTTGCTATTTCATATCCATCTCCTGTAGAACCTGTTATTGGATAGCTTTTACCGCCTGTTGCTAAAATAATTTTATCTGCTAAAATTGTCTTTTCTTTGTCATAAAAAAGGCATTGCACACCTATTGCTATGCCATTTTCTACTAAAATTTTTTCTACTTTTGTATTTGTTTGAATTTCTACTTTTGCCTTGTTTAATTGCCTTTCTAAAGCTTTTAAAACATCTTTTGCACTATCAGTTATTGGAAAAACTCTATGTCCCCTTTCTTCTTTTACTTTTAATCCTTCTTTTTCTAAGATATCTATAATATCTTTATTAGTAAACTGGTTGAAGCAACTATATAAAAATATACCATTTCCGGGAACATTAGTAATAAATTCTTCCATGGGAATAGAACTAGTAATATTACATCTGCCTTTACCAGTAATTAATAATTTTTTTCCCAATGAATTCATTTTTTCTAATATTATAACTTGGTCTCCACATTGACTTGCATGTAGTGCAGCAAGCATTCCTGCAGGTCCTCCACCAATTACTAAAGTTTTCATTAATCTTTCCTTTACTAATAACATTATTTTAAAATGTTTTGTATTGCATGTAATACACCTAATTTTCCATATTGGTAAGTTAATCCGCCTTGCATAAATGCAACATATGGCTCTCTAATTGGTGCATCGCATGAAAGCTCTATTGAAGAACCTTGAGTAAATGCTCCTGCTGCCATTATAACTTTATCAGTATAACCAGGCATGTCCCATGGTTCTGGGATAGCATCACTATCAATTGGAGAACCCATTTGAATTCCTTGACAATATCGAATTAATTTTTCAGGATTTCCAAATTCAATTGTTTGTACAATATCGGTTCTTTTTTCATTATATCTTGGACGTGGTTTATATCCTAAATCTTCTAATAATTTACTAGTAAATACTGCCGTTTTTAAACTACTTGCAACTACACTTGGGGCAAAAAATAGTCCTTGTAAAATTTGTTTATTAATTCCTAATGTAGGTCCTACTTCTTTTCCAAGCCCTGGGGCTGTTAGTCTCTCTGCTGCTAGCTCAACTAATTCTTTTTTTCCTGCAATATATGCACCATTTGGTGAAATTCCTCCACCAAGGTTTTTTATCAAAGACCCCACTATTACGTCAGCACCAACTTGACTTGGTTCAATTTTATCTACAAATTCTCCATAGCAATTATCAACCATTATAATAACTTCTTGATTGACTTTTCTAATTGTTTTTATAACCTTTTCTATTTTATCCAATGTAATACTATCTCTTAAGCTATATCCTCTAGAACGTTGAATTTCAATAAGCTTAATGTTTTGCTTACTAACTCTTTCGCTAATTTTTTCATAGTTAAAGTCATTTTCTATTAAGTCAATTTGCTCATATTTTACACCATATGCCTTTAGTGAACTTGGATTTTCTACAATTCCTATTACTTCATCTAAAGTATCATAAGGTTTTCCAGATATACTAAGCATAGTATCATTTGGCCTTAAAAATGCAAATAAGGCAACAGTTAGAGCATGTGTTCCTGAAATAAATTGACTTCTAACTAAGCTATCTTCTGTATGCAATACTTCTGCGAATATTTTTTCAATTACATCTCTTCCTACATCTGAATATCCATATCCAGTTGTACTGTTAAAATGTATATCAGATACATGATACTTTTGAAAAGCATTTAAAACTCTATTACTATGATATTCACAAAGTTCATCTATTTTTTTAAATTCTTCTTGTACGGCTTCTTCTGCATTTTTGCCTAAATTAATTACTTCATTACTTAATTCCATTATTAATTCCTTCCCATTTTGCAAATTACTTTTAGTTAGTTATCTTTTTTTATGTCATCACTATATCTGGCATCTCCATGCCAAGAGTTAATTCTATAATATTTTCCTATGAAAGTTGGTTGTACCCATTCTAGTTCATATATTGGCTCTTGTATAATTTGATGACTAGCTTGTTCTATGATTCCCCACTTTCCGTCTAATTTTACTCCTGCATATCCGTATTTGTTAAAGTCTGTAACCATTTCATACTTATTTTCTACTACTAGATTACCATTTTTATCAACAAATCCCCACTTGTCATTTATTTTTTTAGCAAATAGTTGGTTATCTTCAAATATATCTTTTGATTCTAATTTATTACCATTAAAATCATAATATGAAAAGTCATCTTCAGAGGCTAACATTATATAATTATTACCTGTAGTAATTGTTGCATTGTCCATACTAGCAATTTTTTGCATATTTTCACTATATAAATCTATTGTTTTTGTTTCTATTTTTTCTGCTTGTAATAAGTTAGTATCATTTAAATGAAAAATACTTGTATATTCTAAATCAATAACTGAATTACCAGAAATATCTATAACACCATTTTTTCCTTCTTTTGCAACAATAAAATAGTCACCTGGTAGATACTCAATATAGCTATAATTATTATCTACTAATATTTTTTCATCTTTATCAACTATACTGTAGATATCATTTTTATCTACTGTGATAAAGTAGTTTGGATTGTCTGTACTTATTTTACTAACAATTTCATTATTTTCAACAGATCCACCATTTAAGTCAAATAAGTATAGGTTATCACCTTTTTTAGCATTAATATACATACCACCAAATATAATGCTGTCATATGCTGTATTTACTATGGTATTTCCTTCTTTTGATACAACTCCTTGTTTTGAATTTCTTTGTACTATAAAAATATCATTTGATGAGCTATACTGAATGTCCTGATATTCATAATTTAAGATTACTTTATTACCTTTTAATAATCCGGCTTGTCCATTTTTAAATGCAACAAAATATAATTCCTTTTCATTGGCAATCGCTGTTACTCTTTCTAACTCAGTATATTCAGTATTTAAAATAACTTTGCCTCTATAATTAATATATCCATAAAGGTAACCTTCCTCTGTTTTTTTGCTTACTATAAATCCGGTTGTTTTATTTTTGGTTTTTTCGTTATAGTAATTATCTGAATTTATTGTTTCATATTCCGGCTTTATAATAATTTTTCCTTTTAGATTTATAACTCCAACTTTTCCGTCTTGTTTAATTGTAAATGTACCTTCTTTATATTTAACACTATTGATTTCATCATAAATAGGTTTTGTTATTTCTTTCCCTTGAATATCTATTAGTCCATATTTACCATCTTTTTTATAAATCATAGTATTTTTTTCATATGGATTTGTTTCTATATTTGTTTCTATTTGAATTACTTGAACAGTTTCATATTCTTGAAATAGTTGCTCATTTTTATCATTAAATACTTTTGTTTCATATTGTTCTTTTTCTTCGTCATATTCCCCAATGCAAACAAATACTGGCTTAGATGGGTTCGGAATTTGAACTGCATTATAAATTGGTTCTACAATAATGGTTCCTGTTTTATCAATTACTCCATACTTTCCTTCATGAACCAATGTAGTGTAATTTATTTCTGTAATTTCTTCTATTTCGTATGAAAATTGTAGTTCATTTATAATAAAAATTGTAGCAATTGCAATAATAATTACTGCAACAATTCCTATAATAATCCATTTAATTTTTCCTTTCATTTGCCCCACCTAATACCTTTCTACTTTTTAATTTATGTTTTATATATTTTGAATTACTCATCATTTTCTTGTGGAATTTCTTGATGATTTTTACATACTTTTACCCATTTAATACGTCTATCTTCAACTTCTTCTATTTTGTATGTTAATTTTTCATCTTCTATAACAGGATGTTCCTCTTCTTCTATAAGCCTTCCTAGCTTTTCCATTAAGTATCCTGATAAAGTTTCATAATCTCCTTCAGGAAGTTCAACGTCTAAAATCTTTTTTAGCTCATAAAGTGACACGCTTCCTTCAATTAAATAGGTATTTTCATCTAGTTGCTTATATTCTACTTCTACTTCATCATACTCATCAAATATATTTCCTACTAGTTCTTCTAGAATATCTTCCATTGTTAGTAATCCTGCTGTACCACCATATTCATCTACAACAATTGCCATTTGTAATTTATTAGCTTGTAACTCTTTAAATACTTCATCAATTGGTTTAGATTCTGGAACGAAGTAAGCCTCTCTTAAGATATTTTTTATCTTAATTTCCTTTTTTTGGCTAACTAATTTTAATATATCCTTTAAAAATAAAATACCTTTAATATCATCAATAGAATCTTCATAAACTGGTATTCTACTATACTTGTACTCATCAATTTCATCTAAAACATCATATAAATTATCATTGATATCAATAGCATATATGTCTGTACGATGTATCATAATTTCAGATGCTATAATATCATTTAAAGCAAAAACATTATTAATTAACTCTTTTTCTGTTTCTTCTATAGCGCCTTTTTCTTCTCCTTGATCCACCATCATTTTTATTTCTTCTTCTGTTACAACTTCCTCATCTTGTTCACCTACACCAAATATTTTTGAAACTATATTAGTCGACCAAGTTAAAAGTTTTACAAATGGTGCTGTTAAAATTGAAATTACTTTAATTACTCCTATTGTTGCAAACGAAATTTTTTCATAGTATTTCATTGCTAATCTTTTTGGCACTAGTTCACCGAATACTAGAGTGAAGAATGATAATATTAAAGTGATTATAATAATAGAAATGGTTTTCCAAACTTCAATACTTAAGAATGGCATCCAAGTATTTAGCATTGGTGCTAATCTATCTGCGAATGCATCTGATGCAAAAGCACTAGATAGAAAACCTGCTAATGTAATTCCTATTTGAATGGTTGCTAGAAACTTACTTGGATTTTTTAACATTTTTTGAATTTGTTTTGCTCTTTTATTTCCTTCTTTAGATTGCTTTTCTATTTTGGCATCATTCAAAGAAATAAATGCAATTTCTGTTGCTGCAAAGTATGCATTCAATAAAATTAAAATGAATAAAAATATTAACTGCGAAAACATAAATTTTCCTTCCTTACTGTAACTAATTTACAAACTATATTATATCTGCTATCTCGTACAAAGTCAATATATTGTATTATCTAGAGTAAGGAAATTTAGTAATTTAAAATCCTGTTTTAGGTAATTTTTTCTTAGGGGGTTTTACACTTTCATTTTCAATTGTAATTAATACTGTTTTTTTATTTTCTTTTATTTCTACTTTGTATTCTTTTGTATTTAACAAATAATTATTTGAGCCTGTGGACTTTTCTTTTATATAATAGGTTCCATAATTTAATAGTTTACTTGTTGCTTTTCCGTTTTTATCGGTTGTAATAGTGTCTACTAATTCATTATCTTCTGTATATATTTCAAAGATTGCTCCTTTTAATGTAGTTCCTCTTTTGTCGCCAGTTATCTTATTGTCATCTGCACTTATTTTTGTTATTTCTATGTTTCCTTTTATAACTTCATTTTCAAATATAACTGAAACTATTTCGTTTTCTTTAAGTTCTATTTCTTTTATTTCGTCTGATAATGCATATTCTTTTTTTGTGCTTACTTCACGAATTTTTAATTTAGAATAGTCTTTTAATGCATATTTGCTTGTAATTGCTTCTCCATTTTTATCAGTAATTAATTTTTCAAGAACCTCATCATTTTGATTAAGTACTTCAAATTCTATTCCTTCTAGTTTAGTTTCATTATTATCTTTATCTACTTTTATAATTTTAATTTGTCCTTTTTTAGCTTCATTTTGTATTAATATTTCTGTAGTTTTATCGTTTTCAATATTAAATATAATTTCTTCTGCTAAGTTGTAAAATTTACCACTATCTTTTTCTATTAATTTATATTCTCCAATATGTAAATCTGAAATTATTATTTGTCCATCAGCATTGGTTTTGTATGTACTAATGACCTTGTTTTCTTCTATGCTATATAAATCAAAAACCATATTTTCTAAAGGTATTCTGTTATCATCTTTATCTACTTTATTAACTATCAGTTTTCCACTTTTATATTTATTTGTTATTACTTTTTCTGTGGTTTTATTGTATGTAACTGTTATGTCAAAGGATTTTGAGCTTAAAACATAGTTTTCTCCTGTGGCAATTTCTTTTAATATATAGTTTCCTTGGTATAATCCTGTAAAAGTTGCAATTCCATTAGAATCTGTTTTCTGTGTAGCAATTTCTTTTCCTTCACTGCTTAATAGTTGAAATGTTACACCTTCTAATGGTTTTGAATTTTCTTCATCTAGTTTTTTTACTCTTACTTTTCCTGTATTAGTAGTTATATTTAAAGTAGCTGATGAGCTGAAATCTCCGATATGAATCATATGTCAATGCATAGTCCTGAGTTTTAGCAATTCTTGTTTTTCCGGTAAAATATAGGATATGTTTGGCATTTAGAATATACTGAAATTGTTCCATTAATATTTTGTGTTATTTTAGATTTTGGTATCATAATTTTAAATGTTTCTCCACCTGTAAATGATGTCTTTTTATTGCCTTTACTATCTGCCACAAAACTTCCTTCTGGAAAATTTGTTATTTTATTTACATTATAAGTTGATATATTAACACTAGAACTTACAACATATGATTGAGAATAGTAGTTTCCATCTTCAATAAAATCTCCTTTTTTATTTACTTGTAAATTTGCATCTTTTGGTGTTTGAGTTCCACTTATTCCTATCTTTTTTAGGTTTTCTATTGCTTTTACTACATTTTTTCCTTGTTCGTTAATACCTCTATATAGTTTAGTATCTCTGTTTAATATAGCACAATATATTCCTTGCTTTGTTGCTACATATGCGTCATATTTATTAGCTACACCCATTTCTTCAGGGGTTTTATATGGATATCCATTAATAATTACTCTCCAAATTTTATTATCAGTTAACAATTTATTAACATCTACTGTATAGCCGCCTACTTCGTCAACACCGTCTAATCCGTGGCTTATACAATAAGCTGGATATTCACTATTGCCAACCTTATAATAAATATATCTTGCATCTAATGGACCCCAGCCGTTATCACCATTAAATTCTACATTTGTAGTTATTACTTTTCCTTTTATTAAATCCCCTTTATTTATTGCTGTTGCTCCCAATACAATGTTTTGAAATAATGATATAAATATTATCATTATTGTTGATATGATTAATAATTTTTTATACTTCTTCATTTCTATCTCCTATCTATAATATTATTTTTATTAGTACAGCAAATGTTTATTCTAAGTATTCTGCTACTTGAACTGCTTGTACACATCTTCTGTATTCTGGTCTATTTTCTTCACAAGTTATCAATGTTATTCTATTGTCATTTGTTTCATATAAGTAGCTCCAATCTGTATCTAAAATTACCTTATTTACTATAACTTTATATATACGTTTTCCGTTTGGGGAACAATAAGTAATTTCATCTCCAAGCTTTAGTGTTTTAATTTTTTCAAAAAAATTGCATTTGTAGCCTCTATTATGAGCTGCCAATCCTACATTTCCATTCCAATTACTTGTTTCTATAAAATGTCCAACTGCAGTTAATAGTATGTCTTGCGAAGTTCCCTCTTTTATATGAACATCTAAGCCTATTTTATGAATTTGAATTCTCCATTTATTGTTTTTGTTTTCGTTTATTACATCTCGTTGTGTTTTATTTTCTTGCTGAAAATTTAAAACTTTTGTTATTTTAACATTTTCATTTTCTTCTGCTTCGATATTTTCACTGATTTTTTTTATAGTTTCATCTTCTTTTTCAATTGGGATAACTGTAGAATAAACTGTATTAAAACAGCTATTAAAAATATTTATAGAAAATACTATAATTTTGCAATTAAGTACATATAGACAAATAAAAATTAAAATGGTTAGTAAAATTGTAATGGTATTTAAATTTTTACTAGTATAACTCATTTCATATTTAGCACCTGCCTTTCATGTTTTTAAATTATATTTTTGGAATTTTTAAAGGATAATTAAAATTTGAATTTAATTATTAGATTTTAAAAATATAAATTGAATAAAAACGATATATATAAATGTTCGATTCAAAATTGCAATTTCAAACTGTAATTATTTTATAATATTTATATACTTTTGTAAAGAAAAATCGGTCGACTATTTTCTACAATAATCGACCATTTTTTATATTACATATTTTGTATTACATTCATTCAACTTTTCTTTTACAGTTTCTATCTGCGTTTCATAAATATTTTTTCGCAATTCTTGTTTTGTAACAAAATTCTCTCCTGTCATATAATTTGATGTTGCTAAAGATATATTAGCACAGTGATCTATAATTTTTTCACATATAGTTAAAAGTTCTAAAAAATTAACACCAGTTTCTACATTGCATTTTCCTTCTTTTAACCTTTGAATATGTGAATTTTTGTATTTTTCCTTTTGAACTTCTGAAAATTCTCTTAATGATTCTATTTTAATAACTAAATCTAAATCATTTTCTTTAAAAGCTTTTATTGTAGTCAATATAGCATCTTCTGCAACATTGTATATCTTTTTTAAGTCACTATAAGCATAGCCAGACATTACTACATTTTTTTCATGCATACTTTCTACTATTTTAGAAAATTCGTAGGCATAATCTCCTACTTTTTCAAATTCATATTCTATTTTAAGTAAGGTTGTAATTGTTACGCTTTCCTTTTCTGTTAAATCTAAACTTCCTAGCTTTACTAAAAATGTAGCAACTTCTTCATCTATTCTATCAATAGCTTCTTCTCTTTCTTGAATTTTTTCTAATTTTTTTATTTGAAAGTTTTCTATAAGCATCATTGATTTTCTAAAATTCTTTTCGGCTAATTCTCCCATTTTCTCTACAACTGTAGCACTATTAGCAATTGCTAAACTTGGTATTTTTTCAGCTCTTTCATCTAATATGTTTAATATTGATAAATAATCGCTTTCTTCCTCTTCTTCATCATCTTTTTTGCTATCTTTAATTGTAATCATTGTTAATTTTTCAATTAACCCTATAAATGGGAATAGTAATATTGTTGATACTACATTAAAAATTGTATGGAAATTTGCAATTTGTCCCATATCCATAGGTTGTTCCCAAAATGTGAAACCTACTAGGTTTTGATATCCATATATAAATATTAAAAATATAATTGTTCCTATTAAATTGAAGTATAAATGAACTGCAGCTGCTCTTTTTGCGCTTTTTGAGCTTCCAATACTAGATATTATAGATGTACCACATGTTCCAATGTTTTGACCTAATATTATAGGAATTGACATAGAATATGTCATTATTCCTGTAGTTGAAAGTGCTTGTAAAATTCCAACTGTTGCTGCTGAGCTTTGTACAATTAGTGTTATAATAGCTCCTGCTAATACTCCTAAAATTGGATTAGATAGTTTTTGTAATATTTGAGATAATATTGGAAGTTCACTAAATCCACTTGCAATTTCTACCATTGTTATCATTCCTGTAAATAATATTCCTAATCCAATTATCATCTGCCCAATTGTTTTCTTTTTTCTATCTTTTGCAATTTGTATTAGTATAAGGCCTATTATTATAATGATTGGTGCTAAAGTTGCTGGTTTAAATAGTGATAACCAACTATTACCTTCTATACTGGTAAGTCTTAAAATTTGTGATGTTATTGTTGTTCCAATATTTGCCCCCATTATTATAGGAATTGCATTTTTTAATTTTAAAATATTACTATTTACTAAGCTAACTACTATTACCGTTGTTGTAGCTGAACTTTGAGTTGCTACTGTAACTAATATTCCAACTAACAATCCTTTAAATTTATTATCAGTAACAGAAGTTAAAAATTTTTCTAGTTTACCACCTGATACTTTTTTTAGATTTGTGCTTAATATTTTCATTCCGTAAATTAGTAATGCTACTCCGCCCAATAGTTTTATAATAGATATTGCTATGTTCATTTTTTCCCTCTATTTTAAATATATTTCCTCTATTACTACAATATTTAAATCTAGTAATCTTCTTCTGGCGTGGTTTATTAAATCATAACATATAAATAATTAATTAACAATAATTATTTATTTTTTTATTAAATTTTGTATGATGAAAATATTTAATTATTCATTATTTAAATTAATATCAAAGTAGAACTCAACTCCATTTGGTTTATTTTCTACTCCATAAGCATTTTTGTAATTATTTTGAATTGCTTTTACTAAGGATAAACCTATTCCGCTTCCCCCATTTTCTCTATTTCTAGAACTATCTACTTTATAGAATCTACCCCAAATTCTATCAAGTTCTTCTTCTGCAATTTTCTCTCCAGTATTAAAAACACTAACTCTTGCTTTTGTTTCTTTTATTTCTATTTTAATTTCTATTTGCTTTTTACCATTTATTTCGTCTACATGTTTTATTGCATTTGTAAAATAATTAGTGATTATTTGTTCAATATAAATATCATCTGCTTCTACTATTACTGCTTTTTTAGGTTTAAAAATAACCTCTATATTTTTTTCTTCTAATATCACATTACATTTTCTTATTACTTCTTTAATTAGTTCTACAATATCAAACTTTTTATTATGAAATTCTCTTTTTCCATATTCCAATTTCATAAGTTCTAATAACTGTTTTACCAAATTATCCATTTTATTTGATTCATCTAATATTACTTCTGCATAGAATTTTCTAGATTCTTCATCATTATTTACATTTTCTATTAGTCCTTCTGCATAGCCCTGAATTAGTGCTATTGGGGTTTTAAGCTCATGCGATACATCTGATATAAACTGTTTACGCATTTCATCTATTTTAGATTTTTCTTCAATATCTTTTTCTAACTCTTTGTTATTATCTCTTAATTGTATAATTGTGGTTTCTAACTTGTCCGACATTGTGTTTATATTCTTTCCTAATTCATTAATTTCATTGGTTGAATCGTTAGTTCGATATTTTTTGCTAAAATCTAACTTAGCCATATGTTCTGTAATATCATTTAACTCTAATATTGGTTCTGTAAATTTGCGTGATATAACTGAAACTGCAAGTGAGGCTATGATTATTGTTAAAAGTCCAATTAGCATTAGTACTTTATTTGAAATCCTAACACTTTCCTCTATTGGCGCAACTGGAATACGAATAAAAAGTTCATAGTCATTTACCAATTTTCCTGTTAATAAAATATAGTTTAAATTAGAATTTTTATCTTCTACTCTACATATTTTCATATTTTCATCTTTATATAAAATGTTTTTTTCGTCTTGATTTTTCAATTCATTTAAGCTATCAATTCTATTTAAAGAAGATAAAAAGTCTCTATTTGTTGTAAATAAAATTAAGTCAGTATCTGTTTTTACTATAATATCAAAATTATTTATAAATGCACTTTTGCGAAGTTCATTTTCAAGGTTTATATCAAGATTAGGTGAAGAATAATATGAATTTATTCTGTTATATAGTTTTTTTACTGTATTAGTTTTAGAGTATACATAAAAATTTTCTAAAACTACACTATTAATTATAATTAAGCAAAGCACCAAAAATATAATTACAGCACATAGTACTGCAAATAATCTAAAACGTACTGATTTAAATTTGCTTTTTAGCTT
>CANRPQ010000015.1 GCA_947632525.1 uncultured Clostridia bacterium | reverse complement strand
GAAGTAGGATTTATGAAACCACATAAAGAATTTTATAAAGGATTATTAAAAAAATCAGGAAATCCAGTGAAAGAAAAAATATTATTTATAGGAGATGAACTTGAAAAAGACATAAAAGGTGGTATAGAAAATAATATTGATACGTGCTGGTGTAACTACAACAATAAAGAAAAAAGCACAATATATATTCCTAAATATGAAATTCACAAACTTGAAGAACTAAAACAAATTTTATAAAGAAGGTAGAAAATGATGAAAGAAATAGTTTTTGTAACGCATAATAAAGGAAAAGCAAAATCAGATGAAAAATATTTTCATCTGATTTTTAGTATATTTTTCCTTTTACTTGAATAACAAAGTTTAAAAAATACCATACTAGAAACGAAGTAATATTGAATATACAAGGAGAAACTAGTATGATTTACTCAAGCAAAGAAATAGTAAAAAATATTTTTCTATGCATATTATTAATATGCTTTTTATTATTAATTGCATTTAATATAGAAATAAAAGCATCAACTAAAAAAGATGGAATAGAAAATTTTCCAACTAGCTATCAAGTATACTTAAAAGAAATATCAAAAAAACATCCAAATTGGAAATTTAGAGCCTTATACACTAATTTGAATTGGAATGATGTAATCACAAAAGAAACGGAGTACGGAAAAAATTTGGTTCCAAAAAACTATTCAGATAGGTGGAAAAATACAACGCCTGGTCAATATAATGTAGAGGTTGATAGCGGCTGGGTAGATAGTTCAAAACAAGCTGTAGAATATTCAATGGACCCAAGAAACTTTTTAAATGAGGCACGTCTGTTTCAATTTGAAACATTATCTTATGAGGCAAGTACCAATAATTTAGACGGAATTGAAAAAATTTTATATGGTACGGAATTTTATAATAAAAAAGTTTCATATCTTACAAGTACTGGAAGCACTATTAACATGAATGAAAAGTATTCTGACCTAATTTTAAAAGCTGCAAAAACTTCTAAAGTAAGTCCATACCATTTAGCTTCACGTATTAAGCAAGAAGTTGGACCTTTTTTATCACATAGCTCTATTAGTGGAAACGTGGAAGGATATAAGGGATTATATAATTTTTATAACATAGGTGCTACTAGCTCATCAGAACCAATGGGAGCAATAAAAAACGGTCTTCAATATGCAAAAGACGGAAAAGGTGCAAGTGCATCTACAAAAACAAAATATTTAATACCTTGGAATACAAAAGAAAAGGCAATCACTGGCGGAGCTATTTTTATTGGCTCTAGCTATATTAATGTTGGGCAAAATACAATTTATTTGCAAAAGTTTGATGTAAATGATGATAGAAGTGGCACTTTATTTTCACATCAATATATGACAAATGTACTTGCTCCTTCTAGTGAAGCAAAATCAATTTATAGCGGATATCAAAAAAGTGGGTTATTAAACACTGATATGACGTTTACTATTCCTGTATATAATAATATGCCTAGTATCCCTACTCAAAGTCCTAATATCAATCCTAATGATTTTTCAAATGATAACAAAAAATTATATTGTAATACTGACAATGTTAACATTAGAACAGGACCTTCTACATCCTATGAAATAATTACAACTATCAACAAAAATACAAAAATGACTAGAATTAGAAAGGGAAAACAATCAGGAGAAAGGTGGGACCAGGTTATTCTAGATAATGGAATTGTAGGATATATATATCAAAAGTATGTAACCGAATTACCAGATGTTCAAATCCAGAAAATAGAACTTAGTATAGAAAATACTACTATCATAAAGGGAGAAAGCAAGCAATTACAAGTAACAATTACTCCACCAGAAGCAAGCAATCAAAAATTAATATATTCTTCTAGTAATGTGCAAGTGGCAACTATAGATGATAAAGGAAATATTAAGGCAATTAAATCAGGAAAATCTACTATTACAGTAAAGGCACAATCAAATAGTGTACAAGCACAAATAGACATTAATGTGTATAGTCCAGTAACAAAAATTAATTTAGACCAATCAGAGATATATATGGAGATAGGAGATACATTCAAAATAAATAGTGTGGTTGAGCCAAATGATGCTAGTGATAAAACATTAATATATAAAAGTGACGATGAACAAGTAGCAGCAGTTCAAGAAAATGGAATTATAACAGCTAAACAAGAGGGAAAAGTTAATATAACAGTTAGCAGTAATGAAAACAACAATATTAATGCAAAATGTACAGTTAATGTGGTAAGACCTATGACAGATTCCGAAATTCATTTCGACAATCCACTTAAAGTGAATAGCTTAGAAGTAAGTGGAATAGACTATAATAAGAATACTGTAACAGATATTAAAGAAAAAATAATTACTAATTATGAAATTGAAATAGTAGATTATCAAAATAATGTATTAAAGGATACAGATATAGTAGGCACAGGAAGCAAAATACGAATAAAGGAAAATGGAGAAATTTTAAGGCAGTACCAAATTATTATATATGGTGATGTGGATGGAAGCGGAACTATAGATAGTGTAGATTTATTAGTTCTACAGCGCCATATTTTAAAAATTAAACTGTTGGAACCAATATTTAGAAAAGCTGCAAATATTGATAAAAATGGGAATGAACCATCATCAGTAGATTTATTGCTTATTCAAAGACATATCTTAAAGTTAAAGAGTATTGAACAATAAGAGGTTAAAAAAATTAAGATTAACATGGAATGTAATAAGTGAAAGGAGAACCTTTAGCAAAATGAAAAAGAAAATATTAATTTTATTTATCTTAATAATAAATTGTTTGTTTGCCACAAGTAGTTATGCGAAGGAAACTGGAACTGTTTATATAGAAAGTAATTATGATGTTGTAGAAAAAGGAGACGAAATAGAAATAACAGTAAACTTGAAAGATGCTACTACTGCAGCACTTGACTTTTCTCTTTACTTTGATAATGATAAATGGGATTATGTATCAAAAATAGAGAACACAAAGGTAGAAAACAATAACATTGTATATGTATGGTATGACAAAAGTGGAGGTAAATCACCTAAAAAAGGTGAAATTGTAAAATTTAAATTTAAAGCAAAGGATAATGGCCTATCTACTTTTAGCTTAAATGGTAACTTCTATAATGAATCAGCACAGATGATTCAAATAGATTTCAAAGAAAAACAAGTAAAAATTGGCAAAGAAGATACAAATTCGAAAGATGAAGAAGAAAGTGGAACTGATACAAAAGAATCAAATGCAAATTTACAAGTATTAAGACTAGATGTAGCAGGAATAACACCACTTTTTGATAATAATGTTTATGAATATTATCTGACAGTTCCTAATACAGTAAAAGATATAGAAGTTATAGCAATAGGCGAAAATTCAAACGCTAAAATAGATGTTACAGGTAACAAAAATTTAAAAGAAGGATTAAATAATATTAAAATATTAGTAACATCAGAAGATAATAAAAATAAAAAGACATACAACATTAAAGTTACAAAAACTGCTAATTTAGAATTGGCAAATACAAATTTAGAAATATTAGCTATTGAAAATGCGTTATTAAATCCACCTTTTAACGTTGATGAAACAAATTATAGTACGGAAGTATCAAAAGATACAGAAAAATTAAATATTCTTGCAATACCTGAAAATGAAAATGCAAAAGTACAAATATTAGGAAATGACAATTTAAATGAAGGAGATAATGCGATTACAATTATAGTAACAGCTGAAAACGGATTTAGTGAAAAAAAATTTCAAATAAATGTGCATAGGAGAAACGAAGAAGAACAAATAAAATATGAGGAAGAACAAAAAGAACAAGAAAAAAAGTTAGAAGAAGCATATGAAATAGAAAAAGTAAGTAGTGAAATAAAGGAAAATGAACCGGAAGAAAACTTAACAAATGGTGCAATTTGGATTATAGTAGTAATTGTAATAATTGTAATAGTATGTGTAACTGTATTTTGGTATTTAAAATATAAAAAGAATAGAAAATAATGTTATATGAAAATAGTAAAATTATATATGAAATAGATTTAGGAGCTTGTTTAATTTAACAAGCTCTATTTATATATTAGCGGTATGGAGTTTATTGAAGAATATGATAGAATTTTGTCGAAAATTGTTACAAGAAAGGAAGAGTAATATGAGTGAATTACAGGAAAGAAGATATAAAGAAACAACACCAGATAAAACAGTAAAAAGAATTAAGAAAATTCTAAAAGATAATGGAGTAGAAATAGAAGAAAATTGGGCAAAAAAGAGTAAAGTTGGTACATATTCACTAAGAGTATGTATTAAAGGAACAAATATAGGTCAAAATGGAAAAGGAATGACGAAAGATTTTGCCTTAGCAAGTGGATATGCGGAATTCTTAGAAAGATATCAAAATGGCATTATGGTATTTAGACAAGAAAAAGAAACTGAAGAGTTTCCTTTTGTGTATTCTGCTGATGAAAAAGAACTAACTGTTAAAGAAATAGTAGAACAAAATGATAGCTTTATTCAAAATATTTTTGAAAATAATAAAGAAGGGTATACAGACAAAGAAGAATTTTTAACACAAGTTCTTGGTGAAGAAAAAATAAAATGTTTGCCACATTACAGTGTAAGAGATAATAAAATAATGTATGTACCACATGTACTTTCATGTCACTTATGTGGAACCAACGGTATGTGCGCTGGAAACAGCTTAGAAGAAGCAATGATAGAGGGAATTTCAGAAATATTAGAAAGACATGTAACTATGCAATTAATTTTCAAAAGGGCATCTTTTCCAGAAATACCAGACTCTTACCTTGAAAAATTTCCAAAAGTAAAAAATATGCTAGAAATGCTAAGAAAAAAGAAAAACTATACTTGCAAATTACTTGATTGTTCATTTGGGGGCAAATACCCAGTAGCAGCATTAGTAATGATTCAAAAAAATACAGGAAGATTTGGATTTAAATTAGGTGCACATCCTGATTATGGAATTGCTATGGAGAGGTGCTTTACTGAAGCATCTCAAGGAATGGATATTTTTAATTATGCTCAAGGATGTATGTTTGATTTTAAAAATGAAGAGATTGATAAGGAAGAAAATATTAGAGAATTTATTGATTCTAATGTTGCAACTATTCCATACCAATCATTTTCAAAAGAAAAGTCATATAAATTTGTAGAAGCAGATGATGTTTCAGAATTAAATAATAGACAAATATTAAACAAATTAATAAACTCTATTTTACAAGAAGGATATGATATATTAGTTAGAGATGTATCAACTTTAGGATTTCCAAGTTGTAGAATTATGATACCAGGAATGACAGAAGTAAATCATGCACCTATGGGAGGAAGGTTTCAATCATTTGAACAATTGGAGTACATATTGAAGGATTTAAATAGAATCAATCTAAAAAATATTGATAAAGTAATAGAAATGTTAGAAACACAAATTTATGAGATTGGATATAATTCATTATATATGTTTATGAACATAAAGGATACAAGCCTTATGCCTTGCGAGGATATTGGTAATGGATTAAAATATTTTCTAGCTATTTGTTATATAATGAAGGGTGACTATGAAAAAGCTGAAAAAATATTAGAAGACATTTTATTTATAGCACAGAATATAGCACCACAAAGCTTAACAACAATGCTACTAAAGTCAGTATATTTCTATACTAGTGCTATGAATAGATTAAATAACCATGAAGAATCTATGGATTACATTAATCTATTATTTGATAAAGAAATAGCAGATGTAATAGATGAAAGCTTTAGAGAACAAGAGAAGATAATAATAAAACATTATCCAATTAAGGCGGAAGACTATGTAGAAAATGATGACAGCTATTATTTGCCATTCATGAAAAAATTGAGACAAGCTCAAAAGGATAACATTATTAATCAAATGAATTTGAACAATTTATTTCAGATTACTACAAATACACAAAAAGTATTGTCTAAAGTGATATAAAATATATATTAAAAATGTTGTATATATCTTTTTCCGTTCCACTTCGGACGCTCCGCTACAGGGTCCCTTGCCTTTCAGGCATTCCCTATACCTCGTTCCACTACAAAATGATATATACAACATTTTATCTTAAATAAAAGGTGTATAAAGATGTTATATACATCTTTTTTTTATTACACTTTAGACGCTCTACTACGTAAAAAGATATATACAACATTTTATTATTAATTACGACAAAATAATTGAGAAATTAATTAAAATATGATATAACTTAAAAGAAAATAAAAATAAAAGGAGCAAAATCATGAAAAAAGGTGAAACAAAGAAAGTAAAAACTAATGAAGAAAAAGAAGTATTAAATAGTGCAAAAAATAAAGCTGAAGATGTAAAGAAAAGTAAACAACATAAAGTAGCAGAAGAAAATATGAAAAAAGTTAAAAATGAAGCTAGTGAATTTAAAAAGTTTATTTCTAGAGGAAATGTAGTCGACATGGCAGTAGGTGTTATTGTTGGTGGTGCTTTTGGAAAGATTGTTACAAGCCTAGTAAATGACATCATTACTCCATTAATAGGAATAATTATAGGTGGACTAGATTTCTCAAACTTGAACTTACAAATTGGAAATGCAAAAGTAGCATATGGCTTATTTATACAATCTATTATTGACTTTTTAATTATTGCTATTTGTATCTTTACAGTAGTACGCCTATTTGAAAGACTAAAACATAAGGAAAACGAAGAAGATAAAACCGAAGAAGAACCTAAAAAGAGCGAAGAAGTAATGTTACTAGAAGAAATAAGGGATTTATTAAAAGAAAAGCAACCTAAAAAAGCAGTTGCTAAAAAAGTTGACGGAAAAAAATAATTGATGTATAGAACAATGGAGTGAAATATATGTTATCAGCGCTAGATGTAAAGAGAAAATTACCACAAGAATTTGTAGATGATTTATACAAATTATTTTCTCCACTTACAGTAGATAGAATTTTATCAGGAATGTCAGGAGAAAGATATACTACATTAAGAGTAAATACTTTAAAATATGATATTCAAAGTCTGATGAAATACTTTAGAGAAAGAAATATAAAATTCGAAAGAGTTCCATGGTACCAAGATGCTTTAATAATGAAAAACGTAAATGAAAAAGAAATTTCAAAATTAGATATCTTTGAAAATGGGTATATATATTTACAAAGTTTATCTAGTATGGTACCACCACTTGTATTAAATCCAAAACCTGGGGAAACAATATTAGACTTAACTGCTGCACCAGGTAGTAAAACTACACAAATGGCAGCAATTATGAAAAATGAAGGAAGAATACTTGCAAATGAATTAGATAAAATACGTTGTGAAAGGCTAAAATATAATGTTTTAAGTCAAGGAGCAAGCATTGTAGAAGTAAATAATGACTTTGGAGAAAGAATAGGAACAAAATATCCAGAAACATTCAATAAGGTTTTATTAGATGCGCCATGCAGTGGAGAAGGTAGGTTTTTAGCCACAGATGCTAAAACTTATCGTAATTGGTCAAAAAAAACAGTAACAGAACTTGCAAAAATTCAAAAAAAGCTATTTAAAAGTGCATATAACTCATTGAAGCCAAATGGAATTATGGTATATTCCACTTGCACTCTAAATTTAGAAGAAAACGAAAACATTATAGAGTGGGCAATAAAAGAATTTGAATTAAAATTATTACCAATTACAATAGAATTAAAAGAAAGTGAGCATGGCTTAACTGAAAATACAAAGCAAACAATGAAAATATTGCCATCAAAAAACATGGAAGGTTTTTTTGTTGCAAAATTACTAAAAAAATAGTAGAAAAAATTTGCTTTTTATATAATCTAGTAATATAATGAGGTAGAAAATATAAATAGGGATAATTTGTAAAAATAAGAGGTGCAATTAATGAAGAATATATTTTCGATAGTAATATTAATGAAAAATCCAGAAAATATAAAAGAAGTTATAAAAATAAGTAAAGTTAATTATTCAAATCAAATAGAAATTATACTACTAGATCTTTCAAAGAAAATACAAAAAGATACTATAGAAAAATATAAAAATATTCATTACATAGAGGTAAAAGGTAATAAAAGTGAAGCATATAATATTGGATTAAATAAAGCAAAGGGAAATTATATTACATTTATAGAGGACGGAATGTTTTATGGCAAATATTCTATAAATTTAGTGAAAAAAGCTATTAATAAAAGTAAATCAAAAATTCTATTATTAAATTCGCTTAGCCAATTCAATAATAAAAACAATTACTGTTTATCATGCCCAGAGAAAAAAGAAATTGATTTAAAATCAACTCCAGATAAGATTGTCTTTTCTTTTGAAGCATACTTTTTTGAAACTAGTTTAATAAAAGAATTTAAATTTGACGAAAAAATACATTTTGAAGACGCAAAATTAAAGTTTTTACTACAAGCATTTTTAAAATATCCACATTATTATTATTTAAAATCTGCAAAATTATATCATAATGAGAACAGATATGAAAATATTATACATGATTCAAAGCAATATGATATAGAATGGTATAATAATTCATTAAATAATTTTATTAATCCATTTTTAGAGAATATACAAAAAAATAACGGTGAAATACCAAATTATATACAGACAGCATTGTTATATTCTATATATCAAAAATACAAATGTAATATAAATGATAAAAACAAAATTACATTATCAAAGCAAGAGACGGCTAGTTTTATAGACTGTACCACAAATATTTTACAATATATAGAAGATAATATAATATTAGACAGACAATACAATGTTCCGACATGGCTATATTATCAGTTAATATTAAGAAAAAAACAAAAAAACAATATTAATACCAATGTAGAAATTGAAAACCAAACTATATACATGGTGGAAAATGATAAAAAACATATTTTAGGAAATATAGAAGAAGAATCTGCAAATATATATGCAATAAATTATAATAAATCAAATAATAATCTTGAAATAGATTTCACAATAAGTGTACAAGCTTTTATGAATCGTGATGATGTAGAAACTTTTGTAAAATATAGAGAGAAAAAAATTGAAGCAAAAAAAACAGATTGTTATCCATTATTAAAATGTTTTGGAATGACTATGTCAAAAAAAATTCCATTTAATGTTTCTATAAAATTGACAGATATTAAAAATAAAGACAAGTTTAGTATTTATTTTAAATATAAAGGAAAAGAATATAAGCTACATTTAAAATTTATAAAAATACAATCTCACTTAAGTAATTCAAAATATTCTTACTGGAGACTAAACAAAAAGTATTATCTAACACATAATTATAATGAATTTATATTAGAAAAGAAAAGAGTTTTTTCCGGTTTTAAAAAAGAAATTTTGTATTTTATTGCTAGATTTATAAAAAGCAATAAAAAAGTACTTACAATAAAAAACTTTTTACTAAGATTCATTTATTTTATTGTTCACCCAGTTATGAAGAATAAAAGAATATGGATTTATTACGATAAAATATATAAAGGTGGAGATAATGCTGAATATTTATATAAGTATGCTGCAAATCAAGACGACTCTATAGAGCATTATTATATTATTAATAGAGATAGTAATGATTATAAAAGGCTAAAAGATGAAAAAGCAAAATTATTGGTATTTGGAACAATAAAACTTAAAATATATTCATTATATGCAGAAGCAATTTTAGCAACTCATAAAAATGTAGCTAGTTTTTGTAGCTTTGGAAAAAACAGCAGAGAGAATTTTAGAGATTTATTTAATGCAGAAATTATATGTATACAACATGGGTTAACAATGCAAGATATAGCCCAACATCAAAATAGAATTGAAGATAACACGAAGTTATACTTATGTGCATCGAAATACGAAATACAAAACTTAAGTAATCCAATATATGATTACAATAAAGAAAGCTTAAAGCTAGTTGGACTTGCAAGATTTGATGGACTAATTAACAAAGATAAAAGGCAAATATTAATTTCTCCTACATGGAGAAAAAGTGCTGCAAATACAAATACAAGAATGGGAAATACTAGAGAATACATAGAAGAATTTAAACATTCTGAATATTTTAACATTTTTAATAACATAATAAACAATGAAAAATTAATGGATACAGCTAAAAAGTATAATTATAAAATAATATTTTTATTACATCCAGTAATTACAGCACAAGCTTGCGACTTTGATAAAAATGAAAATGTTACAATATTGACTGTACAGGACGGAATTAGTTATGAACAATTATTAACTGAATCTAGTTTAATGGTTACAGATTATTCTGGAATCCAGTATGATTTTTCATATATGAGAAAGCCTATTATTTATTTTCATCCGGATGAATTGCCAGCACAATATGGAGACGGTGGAATTAATTATGAAACAATGGGATTTGGTCCTATATGTAAAAATCAAGAAGACTTGATAAACACAATATGTGATTATATGGAAAATGATTGCAAAACAGAACAAGAATATATAGATAGAGCAAATGACTTTTTTTCTTTTGATGATTATAATAATTGTGAAAGAATTTATGATACTATAAAAGAATATATGAAGGGAGTTAAGTAAAATTATGAATATTGCCATAATCTTTGCCGGGGGAAGCGGTATTAGAATGAAAACACATGGGTTGCCGAAGCAATTTTTAAAACTAGAAGGAAAGCCAATTATAATTAAAACACTAGAAAATTTTGAAAAAAATTCAAATATAAATAAAATATATATTGCGTGTAAGTCAGACTGGATTGATTATTTAAAGGAAGAAATAGAAAATTATAATATTAAAAAAGTAGTCAAGATTGTAGAAGGTGGAGAAACAGGACAAGATTCTATTTATAATGCATTGAAGGCTGCTAGTGAAGAAAATCCAAAAGACTCTATTGTATTAATACATGACGGAGTAAGACCTTTTATTACACAAAATCTGATTGACCAGAATATAGAGGATGTTAAAAAGTATGGATCTTCTATTACTTCTACGCCATGTTTTGAAACTGCTATTGTAAGTGAGGACGGACAAAACATACAAGAAGTACCAAATAGAGACTCAATGTATACAGCACAAGCTCCACAATGTTTCTATCTAGGAGAAATTATAAAAGTCCATGAAAAAGTAAGAAATACTGAGAATAAATATAATGGTATAGTTGATTCATGTAATTTAATGAGAAAAAATGGACATGAAGTACATATTACAATTGGAAACAGAAATAATATAAAAGTAACAACACCTACTGATTATTATGTAATTCAAGCATTATATAAATATGAAAAAGATGAAGAGAAAAATAGCAAAGAGTTAAATCCTATTATTGAAAAAGATATTGAAAGTATATTAGAAAATAATATACAATTTAAAAAGCTAGAAAATACCACAATATTAATTACCGGAGCCGGCGGAATGATTGGAAGCTATTTAATGTATACTTTAGTAGCGTTAAATGATCTACAATCATTCAATATTAAAATTCTAGCGTTAGTTAGAGACAAAGAAAAAATACCAAGATATTTAAAAAATAGAAGTGATATTATTGTATTAGAACAAGATGTATGTGACAGAATTATATATAATGAAAAAATTGATTATATAATACATGCAGCAAGTCCTGCAAGTCCAAAAATTATGAAGGACAAGCCTGTTGATACTATCATGGCAAATACAATAGGAACATTAAACACTCTAAAACTAGCAAAAAATAACAATGCAAAAGCATATTTGTATATTTCTTCTAGAGAAGTTTATGGAGAACCATATGAGTGGCAAGAAGAATTTACTGAGGACACTTATGGATTTGTAGATCCGTTACTTCCACGTTCTTGCTATCCAGAAGGCAAGAAAGCAGCTGAAACTATGTGTATGTGTTTTAAAGAACAGTATGGATTAAATGTAAAGATAGTAAGACCAGCACATACATATGGACCAGGTATGTCTATATATGATGGAAGAGTACAAGCAGATTTCTTACGAAATATAGTAAAACATGAAAATATTATAATGAAAAGTAAAGGAGAAGCTGTAAGAACTTATACATATCTTAGTGATGTAATTTCTGGAATATTCTTTGTATTACTTAATTCAGATGATGTTACATATAACATTGCTGATAAAAATGCAAAGGTATCTATAAAAGAACTTGCTGAATTATTAGCTGATTTATATCCTGAAAGAAATTTAAAAGTGGAAATGCAACTAGATGATAGCAATAATAAAGGTGTAGCACCTTTTAAATTAGGAATTATTAATAGTGATAAATTAATTAAATTGGGTTGGAAACCAAAAATAAGTATACGAGACGGATTTAAAAGAACAGTAGAATACATTGAAACTGAATTAAAAACAGAAAATGCCCAATAATTATAAATAAACTTTAAGGAGAGATTTTTAATGACAGATAATGAAAATGAAGATGTTATTATTACGGACATTTTTTGGGATAGAATATATTTAAATATAATTATTGAGGGGAAAAAATTAAATAACAAAACGATATATTTGTTTTCTAATGATATAGTAATTAAAGAAATAACATTAGAATATGTGGAAGAAAACAAATATAAAGCAATTATAAATATAACAAACATAAAAAATGGAAAAATGTTAGACAATGGTGTATATTCATTTAAAATATTAGAAAAAGATGAATATATAGATTTAGAAATATCAAATCAGGTTGGATATAAGCTTGAATATTTAGATAGAATATATAGATATAAAAATTATTATGCCTATACAGTCAGTTTAAAAGTAAGAGTACTTAAAAATGAAAAATTGTCTTTTTCTCTAAAATCTACATTTATGATTGTTAATAAATTACCTTTAAAGATTAAATTTAAAAAAAGGTTAATCAAATGTGCAAAATCTTTGTTTAATGTTATATATAGAATATTTAATTATATTCATTATAATAAGAAAAATAAGATATTATTAATGTCAGAAACTAGAAGCCCTATTAGTGGAAATCTAAAGGCTCTACAAGAAAGAATACATGAAAGAAAAATAGATAAAGAATATAAGATAACATATTTCTTTGAAAAAACGTTAGAACTTAGTTATGTACAATTACTTATTAAATGGATTAAGCTAGCATGGTTAATATCAAAACAAGAAAAAGTATTTATTGATGATTATTCACCAATTTTCGCGTATATTAATTTAAGTTCTAAAACAAAACTAATTCAAGTATGGCATGCAGGAGTTGGATTTAAATCTGTTGGATATGCAAGATTTGGATTTACAGGGCCAGAACCATATACTAGCTGTCATAGAAAATATGACTATGCAATAGTAGGTTCGAAAGCTTTAATTCCAGTGTATTCAGAAGTTTTTGGAATTGATAAAGAAAAAATACTTCCATATGGATTACCTAGGCTAGATAACTATTTAGACGAACACAAAATAAACACAGTAGTTAATAATATTTATAGTAGTTATCCAATTTTAAAAGACAAAAAAGTTATTTTATTTGCGCCAACATTCAGAGGGAAAGGCCAAAAACAAGCATATTATCCATTTGAAAAAATAGATTTGGAAGGCATTTTTAGATTATGCGAACAAAAAAATTATATATTCTTAATAAAAATGCATCCATTTGTAAAAGAAAAAGTTCAAATACCAGAAAAATATAGTAGTAGAATTATTGATTTTAGTAGCTACAAGGATATTAATGATTTATTATATCTTACAGATATATTAATCACAGATTATTCTTCTAATATTTATGACTTTAGCCTGCTAAATAAACCTATATTGTTTTATGCATTTGACTTGGAAAAATATGAATTAATTAATAGAGTGCATAGACCAATAAAGGAGTATGCTCCAGGAAAAATATGTTATACTTTTGAAGAAATAATTAAAGCAATTAATGAAAATGATTTTGAAATGGAAAAATTACAAAAATATAAAGAAGAGAATGTAAACATACAGGAGAAAAAAGCATCAGACTTAATTATAGATAATTTAATACTAAAAGGGGAAAATAATGACTAAGCAATTACTAATTGCATGTGCTAATTTTGTATATTTATTCTTTAAATTATTACCAACAAAAAAATGTGTTACAATGATTAGCAGGCAATCTGATAAAATTAATATGGACTTTAAACTACTAAAAGAAGAAATAGAAAAAAGACATAAAGATATTAAAGTAAAAGTACTTTGCCATAAATTAGAAGGTGGAGAAAAGGCTAATATATTAGAAAAATTAAAATATGTTTTTCATTGTTTTAAGCAAATGTATTGTATTGCTACATCAAAAGTGGTTGTTTTAGACTCTTACTGTATTTTAATAAGTATATTAAAACATAAAAAGAATTTAACAATTATACAAATGTGGCATTCAATGGGTACAATGAAAAAATTTGGATATCAAATTCTTGGATTAGAAGAAGGAACAAGCAAAAAAACAGCACAAACAATGAAAATGCATCAAAACTATGACTATGCTTTTGCAAGTAGTGAAGCATATGCTAAATATTTAGCAGAAGGATTTGGATGTGATTTAGATATTATAAAAATATATTCTCTACCAAGAGTAGACTTACTAACAAATCAGCAATATAAAGAAAATATACAAAAAGAAATAATACAAAAATATCCACAAATAAAAGAAAAAAAGAATATTTTATATTGTCCAACTTTTAGGAAAAATGAAAATAATATGTCAAAAAGAATTGAACAACTAATAAAAAGTGTTGATAGAAATAAATACAACTTAATCTTAAAATTACATCCATTAAGCAAGCTAGATATTAACTATAATGACGTAATTTATGATAAAACATTTTCTAGTTTTGATATGATGTTTGTTGCAGACTATATGATTAGTGATTATAGCTGTATAATATATGAAGCCGCTGTACTTAATATACCACTTTATTTTTGGGCATTTGATTTAGAAAAATATGTTAAATCTAGAGGGCTAAACATTGATTATAAAAATGAGGTTCCAGGACCAGTTAGTGAAAATATAGTAGAAATTTTAAAAGATATAGAAGAAGATAATTACGATTACAATCGATTAAAAGAATTTAGAAAAAGGTATGTACCAAAAACTGAAAATTGTACAAAAGATATTGTAGATTTCATTATGAATTATATAGAATGATATAAAAATTGCTTTTTATACAATATAATAATATAATAAGACAGTAAGGCTAATTAATATAAAAGGAGAAAGAATAATAAATGGTATTAAAAGAAATAATAAAAGATCACTTTACATATAAACAACAAATATTTAAACTAGCAAAAGCAGATTTAGTAAAAACATATAGAGGTGCAGCACTTGGGTGGGCATGGGCTATTATTAAACCTGCTGTTACAATTTTTGTTTATTGGTTTGCATTTGAAATTGGACTAAGATCAGGAAAACCAGTTAATCGGATTTCCATTCTTTTTATGGCTTATTGCAGGTGTAATACCATGGTTTTACATGAATGATATGTTAACCGCTGGAACAGATACTATTCGCAAATACAGTTATTTAGTTACAAAAATGAAATTTCCTATTTCAACAATACCTACATTTGTTAGCATATCAAAATTTATTGTACACCTAATATTAATAGTTATTATGATAGTAATATTTACTTTTATGGGATATCCTCCAACAATATATATAATACAGTTACCATTTTACATGTTATTAATGTTTATTTTCTTTACTATTTGGAGCTTATTTGCATCATTGCTTTCTTCAATGAGCAAAGACTTTGGAAACTTAGTAAAGTCTATGGTAACGGCAGTATTTTGGCTATCAGGAATTTTATGGAATCCAGAAACAATAAAAATTACTTGGATAAAAAAGATGTTAATGTTGAATCCAGTTACTTTCTTAACAAATGGATTTAGAAACTGTTTTATTAATAAAGTCTGGTTTTTTGAACAGCCAAAGAGGCTATTATATTTTGTAATTATAACTATAATTTTACTGATTTTAGCAGTATGGACTTATAGAAAGTTAAGAAAAGAAATTCCAGATGTATTAAATTAAAGGAGTAAAACTAGTGAAAGAACAAAAAGAAGATATTGTTATTAAATTTAATCATGTAACAAAGATGTATAAACTATTTAAAAGTGATAAAAAAAGATTGTTATATACTTTCTGTAAAAAAATAAAATATAAAGAAAAAAGAGCAGTTAACGATGTTTCATTTAAAATTAAAAGAGGAGAGTCAGTAGCACTTTTTGGTAGAAATGGAGCAGGAAAATCTACTATCTTAAAAATGATAACAGGTGTATGCTTTCCAACTGAAGGTGAAATTATTGTAAAAGGTAGAGTTAGTGCATTACTTGAACTAACATCTGGATTTGACCCAGAATTTACAGGAAGAGAAAATATATATTTGAAGGGACAACTATTGGGATTAAAAGATCAAGAAATTAGAGAATTAGAACAAGAAATTATTGATTTTGCAGAAATAGAAGAATATATTGATCAACCAGTAAGAACATATTCTAGTGGTATGAAGGCAAGATTAGGTTTTTCAATTAATGTCAATATTAAACCTGAAATTCTTATTGTAGATGAAGCATTAAGTGTTGGAGATGAAGAATTTAAACGAAAATGTGTAAAGAAAGTAAATGAAATTATAACGAATGAAAATGTAACACTTCTATTCGTAACACATGCAACTGGTGTAGCAAAAGAATTCTGTCAGAGAGGAATGGTTATGGAAAAGGGAGTTGTTAAATTTGATGGAGATATTGAAGAAGCAATTAAAATATATGATGATTCCTTAACTAAATAATATATATTTAAATTAAGAAAATACTGATGATTATCAGTATTTTTTGTTTTTCACCTATTTTCTTATTACTACTGAATAAAATAGTTAAAAATGTAAAAAATGGAAATAGTAGGTGATAATATGAAAAAGATATTTAGCGAAAAAACGAAGATATATTTGATATATACTATATTATTTATTATCACAGCCAGTATTGTTTTTTTTATCTTTGTTTATCATAAAAATAGTTTCATTTGGCAATCAGACGGAATCAAACAACATTACATTATTTTAAAAGATTTTAATGAAAAAGTAAGAAATTTTTTTAACAATACAGAAAATGGAATGACTTTATTTTCATGGAATATGGGATTAGGTTTAGATGTAATAGGACAATATTCATATTATATTTTAGGAGATCCGTTTGCTTATATTAGTTTATTATTTCCAATGCAATATTTAGAATATGCTTATAACATTTTAATTCTAATTAGGCTATACTGTGTAGGACTTGCATTTATTTTTTATGCTAAATATCATTACAAACGTAAAATAAATTTATATAAAGAACAAAATGATAGAAAATTTTATAATAACAAAATATTAGTAGGTGCTATTATTTATACATTTTCTAGCTATACACTATTTGCAGGAGTAAGGCATCCATATTTCTTAAATGCAATGATACTATTTCCATTACTTTTATGGGGAATAGACAAATTATTAGATGAGAATAAAAAAGTACCTTTTACAGCTTTAATTGCAATATCAGCTATTTCAAATTATTACTTCTTCTATATGATTACTATTATGACAGTAATTTATGCTATAATTAGATATGTATGTGAATATAGAAAAGAAGGAATAAAACATTTTCTCAAGAAATTGGGTTCAGCAATTCTTTGTTTTATAATAGGAGTATTAATTGCAAGTATTATTCTACTTCCAACGATTTATGCTTTTCTTAATTCTGCTAGAAGTGGAGAAGAAGTAGTATATCAGTATAGCTCAGAGTATTATAAAAAATTATTTACAATAAACTTACTTTCAGTCTATGGAGAAAATTGGAGTTATATTGGGGTGTCTTCTATAATTTTAATAATGCTACCAATTCTTTTAAAAAGACGAAAAGAAAATTCTACTTATTTAATTTATTTAATTATTGCAACAATAATATTATTAGTTCCTTTTTTAGTCTCAATTATGAATGGTTTTTCATTTCCTAATAATAGATGGAGTTTTATATATACTTTTATTTTATCTTATATCATTACATTATGTTTTGACAATAAATACACCAAAAAAGAAATTAAATATATGATAATCTTTCTTATAGGATATAGTCTGATTGCAGTTTTAGCGATTTTTTATTTAAAATCAAAACCATGCTTCAAAATATTTTTAGCACAAATAGTAATAGCATTTTTAATAATGGCAGTGATATGGTATCAGAACACTACAAACCATAAAAAATTAAAAAGTATTAGTATAGTTGCAGTTTATGCATTAATTATTATAAATATCTTTATAATGTCCTATGGACTATACAGCCATTATGATAAAAATTATGCAAATGAATTTATTGAACTAGAAAAATGTGAAGAAAATTTGTCAACGCAGTTAGGAAATAATAAAAGTTATGAAAAGAATATTAAAAATATTATTGAACAAGATAAAAGCTTCTATCGTATAGCAAAAGTTCCTCACCAGATACAAAACTTATCAATATATTATGGATACAATTCTGCAGAATGTTTTCTATCTATTGGAAATAAATATGTATATGATTTAAGTAAAGAGCTTGTTGATAATAATTATTCTACAACAAATAACATAAGAGGAATGGGAGATAGAACAAAAATAACTACTTTATTGGGAACAAAATACTATGTAGTAGATGACAAATATAAAAATTGCATACCATATGCATATTATCTTAAAGAAAAAAATAATGGAGTATATACTTATGAAAATAAATTCCCTTTATCATTAGGAGTTTGTTATTCAGATTATATGTTAAGAGAAGATTATGAAAAGCTAAATCCTTTTGAAAAAGAAGATGCGTTATTGAAAACAGCAGTTGTAGATAATTTAGAAGATTTAAATGGTTTAGAAATAAATCAAAAAGATAATATAGATGATATTAGAAGTTCCTATGTAAAAGTTCCTTATAAAATAATTGATAAAAATAATGTGCTTAATAGCAATGATAATGTAAAAGAAATTAATATTGTTGAAAAAAATCAAGGATTAAGCATAGAAATTCCAACAATAAACAACTCAGAAATCTATGTATTTATATCTGGATTTGAATTTAAAGGAACTAGTAAGCATATAATTACTGCTAGTTATAATAATAAAAGTATTAGTAAAACAATAGACGATAAAATTACATCAGCATATTATCAAAAATCACCACAAATACTATTAAATTTAGGATATTATGATAAAGCCGAAGGAGAAATACAATTAAAATTTAGTGCAAAAGGCAAGTATCAATTTAAAGAGTTACAAGTAATAGCCGTGCCAATGAACACATATGAGCAAACTATTAAAAAATTACAAGAAGATGAATTAAAAGAAATAACTTACTCGAATAAAGAAATTAAAGGAAAAATTGATATTGAACAAGATAGTATTTTACAAATTTCTACTAGCTATACAAGTGGTTGGAAAGCATATATAGACGGAAATAAAGTAAATACAATAAAAACAAATACTGCTTTTATAGGTATTCCTGTGAAAAAAGGAGAACATGAAATAAGGCTAATATATGAGACTCCGTATTTGAAGCAGGGAATTATATTAAGTGTAGTAGGAGTAACATTGCTGGTTATATTGATTATTGTTGAGAAAAAGCAAATTTATTAAAATCATGCATTAGTAGAATAACGTTTGACCTTGCTGTCACACCTTCTATTGTGCACAAGAAATCAAAGATTTCTTGG
>CANRPQ010000014.1 GCA_947632525.1 uncultured Clostridia bacterium | reverse complement strand
ATTAGTGGAGAAGTAGCACAAGGAACACAATTTAACTTTGAATACAAGGCAGAACTACCTGCAAACTTACCATATAGTAAAAGTGCATATACAAACTATAAAGTATATTACACAAATAAAGCTGAAGGAGTAGATATAGGTGAAACAAAATTAGCAGGTGCAATAGGATTAACAACAGGCGAAGGACCAAATATTTCGATACAATTAAACTCAACAGCAAACATTGTTCGTGAAGGACAAATTGTTAAAATGAAAGCTACTGTAAAAAATACAGGCAATACAAATGTAGAAAATGCTAAACTATTAATCACCGCGCCAGAAGGAACAGTACATACAGAAATACCAGAAGGATTAAAATCTTATGAAGATAGTAAATCAAAGGAAAAAATAATTTCATTAGGAACAATTAAACCAGGTGAAACAATAATAAAAGAATATGAGCTAAGAATTGAAAAAGGAGTTACTATTAAGGAAGTTGATGACCCAGAAACTGGAGAACATTCAACTGAAATAGAGAAAAAATATCCTGGAGATAAAGATATTGAAAATATTGTGAGATTATCAGCAAACAATATAACAAATGAAATAAAATCTGAGGCATATAAAATTAAAGTACTAGAAGGAGATTTATCAATTATTAATATTCCTAATAATGACGAAACATTAGTAGTACGAAACGGAAACTCTATAGTATATACAATAGAAGTAAGTAATATTTCATATGACAAAGATTTAAATAATGTTACATTAAATATACCAATTCCAAATGGTGTTAAGGTAAAAGATGTTTATTATTCTGACACAGTTTATTTTAAAGATAAGAAAACAGAAAATATTCTAATGAACCAAAATAATGTATCTATTAATTTAGGAACACTACAAAGTGTTAATAAATATACCGAAGATAATGAAAAAAATGAGAGTGATACTCCAAAAGTTGTTGAAATACATAGAAAAGAATATGTATATTTAGAAATTATGCTAGAAAACTTCTCTGGAGAGTATGAACTAATTATGAATGCTAAGGCAGATGGAATAGAAAGTCATTATTCAAATTCAAAAAAATTATTAGCAGAAAAGGTACAATTAAAATTTGAACAAAAAGCTTTAGACAAGCAATATATTAAAGAAGGAAGTGAATATACGTATCACTTTACTTTGGAAAATACAGGAAAAATTAGTTCTATATCAAACGAAATAGAAATGACTCTTCCAGAAGAATTAAGTCTAGTAAAGGCAGAATATACTTATCAAAACAAATTAAACACACAAAATATAGCAAGAAATGGAAACTTTACTATAAACATATATGAAGTACAACCTGAAGAAAAAATTGATTTAGCTGTTACTGTAAAAGCTAATATTCTTCCAGACAAGAATGACAAAGAAGTTATTACTATGGCAACATTAAAGGCAGAAGGAATTGAACCAATAGAGTCAAATGAAGTAAAAGCTATTATTGAGTATGATGAAATTGCACACCAAAATGCTCAGGGCTCACAAGGTGGACAAGGAGGACAAAATAGTCAAAGCGGACAAAGTGGACAAGGAACATCAAATAGTGGACGCTATAAAATTACAGGAACAGCATGGATAGACAGTAATAAAGACGGTCAAAGAAATGAAAATGAAGAATTATTATCAGGTGTACAAGTAATACTTATTAATCAAGCAAATAGTCAAACAGTAAAAGACATAGATGATGGAACTGAAAAAATTACTACAACAGATGATAGTGGTAAATATGAATTTCTAAACCTACCACAAGGGGAATATTTAGTAGTATTCTTATATAATGCAGGAAAATACAGTATTACAGATTATCAAAAACAGGGTGTAGCAGGAACTATTAACTCAGATGCAACTAATATGTTAATTATCTTAAATGGTGAACAACGTCATGCAGGTGTTACAAATAATATTAAAGTTACAAATGAGAACGTAAGGGATATTGACATTGGTTTATATGTAGCAGAAAAATTCGATTTAAGATTAGATAAATACATCAGTAAAATAACAGTAACAACACCAACAAGTGGAACAAAAACATACAACTACAATAACTCTAAAATTACCAAAAGAGAAGTATTAGGAAAAGATGTAAATAATAGTAGTATTGTAGTAGAGTACAAAATAGTAGTAACAAATGAAGGACAAATATCAGGATATGCTAAAAAGATTATTGATTATTTACCAGAAGATGCTAAATTTAGTTCAGAGCTAAATAAAGACTGGTATATTTCAGATAATAATGGAACTGTATATAACACAAGTTTAGAAAATGAAAAAATAGAACCAGGACAAAGCAAGGAAGTTACATTAGTATTAAGTTTAAACATTACAGATAAAACAATAGGAACAAACATAAATAATAATGCAGAAATATATGAAAGCTACAATGAACAAGGACTAGATGACATAGATTCAATAACAGCAAATAGGTTAGAATCAGAAGATGATATGTCAAATGCGGATGTTATACTTTCACTTATGACAGGTAGCATAGTTATTTATACTACTTTAGTATTTACAATAGTATTCTTATTAGCAATGGGTGTAATGATAATAAAAAATCGAATTTTAAAAAATGAAGATATTTAAAGAAAGGGGGAAAGATAATGATAGAAAGCAAGAAAATAAAGCATAAATTTTATATTTTAGGAGTCTCTGTACTTGTAATTTTAGTAGCGCTAGTGTTATCAAATTTAATTGTTTTTTCTATAGATAGTGTAGCAAAAGATGAAATAAGTAAACTAGAAACAGAAGAAGAGAGTGCTGAAGTAGAAAATGAACATACAATTATTGGAAAAGATCCAGGAAATTATACAGAAATTACAGAATATACCATACAATCTACAGCTGAAAAAGATGGATATATACTATATTGTATTGAACATGGAACTGAATTTGAACGTAGTGATAGGAATTTACCAATTTCTACAGCATTAAAATATGGTTCACTAGATAATTCAGATTCTCACGTGGATTGGCCTAGATTCTGTAACAGAAGAGGATCACATAGAAACTTTACAGATAATGAAAGAGAAACATATCCAGTATTGAGATGTGTTAATAATCATTATAATTTAGTGCAAAATGGTGAAAAGTACATTCCAGCAGCAGGTTATGCTTTAACATATCCAGGTGTAAATTCATATAATCTTGATATACAAAGAACTGTATGGGCATGTGGACTTAATAAAGGACAGAAAGAAGTTACACAAGAAGAATTAGCTAATAATAAAGTATATGCTGAATCTAAAGAATATGAGCAATTTCATAATGAAACAACAAACGAAGGAGAAAATTATAGTACCCCTGATATTAAGGTTGAAGATAAAACAGAAGATAATATAACTGTTAAAGCAGATTACAAAGCACAAACTTTAGTAGTAGGACCATTTTCTATAGACTATATTTATGGTGCTTATAAAGATATAGCCTTTGGTGGAATTTCTGATATGTATATGGTAGGTTACAACTCAGAAGGTAAAAAGATTAAAGATAGAATAGAAATATTAGAATATATTGATAATAATAAAAACGGACATAAATTACAATTCTTTGAACCAAACGAACAAGACGGTTCGTACGTAGATAAATCAGAGCAAGTATATCCAAAGGGAATAACAGCAGGAGAAGACTCTTTCGAAGTTAAAATAGCAAATCCAAATAAAGGACTTTCAGATACAGCAGATGAAAGTAACTTTGTAAGCAGTGTTATATTACATATTGAATTTAAATGGATGGGAGTAGTAGAAACAACTGTATGTGATGCAGCAGGATACTATTATACTGTAAACTGGGATTGTACACATAAAACACACTGTCATCATATATGTAGTTCAACAAGAAATTGTAGGCATATCTGTTCAACTAGCTGTACAGACTGCTATGCATATTCTTGGCTAGAACCTTCTGAGGCACAAGACCACATTAGTGTATTAAAAGGCACAAGAAAATTATTTAAAACCGATATTGAACTTGGAGCAAATATTTACGACTCTGGAAAAGGTAAACTTGATATTGATATAGATTTAGATGTTGAGTTTGAACTTAAGAAAAATATTGAACTTACTATTGAAAGAGCCAAATTAATTAAACTAACAATGGATTTAGGTGGTACAGTATGGGAGGATGTTCCAGGAGGAAAAGAGAGCATTGCAGATGGAAAACAAGGTGATAGTGATAAAGTAATTCCAAATGTAAAAGTTACTTTATATACATCAGATGGTAAAGTAGCAAAACTATTATCAAATCCTAATGAAACAGGAATATCTGATAAAGAACTTAAAAATAGAATTAATCCAACCTATACAGATGAAAATGGTAACTACTTATTTAAAGGATTAGATCCATTGAAGAAATACTATGTAGTATTTGAATATAACGGACAAAAGTACTTGCCAACTGATTATACAGCAGACTTTAGCGATACTAACTCAGTTAATTGGCAAATCAGTTCAAAAGGAACAGAAACACAAAATGATAGAAATACATACAATAGTAATTTTGCAGAAGTAGGTTCATCTCCATTAAATTATAGAGTAGGAACAGTTACAGATGTAAATAATGGAAGTAAAAAAATCATTTTACCTATAAAATACCTAACAAAGGATGATAGCGGTAAATATTATTATAATGAAACATTTTCACAATATGAATTAATGGGATTTGTATTAGATGGAAATGGAGATTATCAAAATGAAGGTATTGCATTAATTGACGGATTCTATACAATTAATGAAAATAAAGATATTGTTGACACAGATGAAGCTAGAGAAGGTATTATAAGCCAAAAAATTAAAGAATATATCAAAATAAATAAAAAATATCCTAATACCGATGGAATGAAGTCTATTTATGGAGATATTGTAAATGAATATGCATCATCAGAATCAGAAAAAGCAGAACTTTGGAGAAAACTACAATTTATTGAAGATTGTAAAATTAATGCATATACACAATCACAAAATGCAACAAAACATGATTTATATCCAGTACATGACCAATTCATCGTTAATGATATAATTGAAATTTATGATGTAGACAGATATGAAGAAAGTACAAACACTGTTGTTAAAGGACCAAGTTTTAAAGGACATTGGAGCATAGAGTATGAAACTTTACCAGGAGCAAGATTAACAAGAGATGTCTCAATGGCAATTAAACTTTCACAAAAAGTTAAATATACATATGAGTATACATATAAGGATTCAAAAACAATTATAGATGATGTTGAATATAAATCAATTTGTGACGGACAATACTATGTAAATCTTGGACTATGGAGAAGACAAGAAGCTGATGTAGCATTAAGCAAAGATATCCTATATGCAGCAACTAGAATTAATGGTAAAACAGAGGTGTATGAATATGATGAAAGATTCGATCCAACACCAGAACAAAGTGCTCTATTAGATGAGGCTGAACAAAAATATGAAAACAACGGTAGAAAACAGGAAGATTTTGAAGCATGGCAAAAACTTTATAATGAGATTATACAAGCTAACAAAACTGATTATTGGGAAATTCAATTAAGAATGAGAGATTATCAAAATTCTTATGCAACTCCTTATATAAGAGAACTTTATCCAGCAGATTATAGTTATCGCGAAACTAATGAACACGCTGGAGATGAGTTAGAACTATATGTAACATATAGAATCACAGTTAGCAATCAATCACCAAGTATTTTAACTGAAGTAAAAGAAATTGTAGATTATTATGATACTGACTACACATATATAGATGACTTATCTTGGATTATGTATGGTAATAATGACGAAATTACAATAAAGAAGAGTGACTATCAAAACACAATAAATAATTATAGCGGTAAAAGAGAGTTTGAAGGCGATTTAAATAATAATGCTAAAGAGGTAAAAACTAATTACGGAACAGACAAAAATAGTAATGGTACTTACACAGGTCAAAGTGAGTATGGTTTAGTAACTCAAGCAAATTTGGAACAAAAATATAATTCATTATATATTAGAGGACTAGAAGGCAAAAAACTACAAAGTGGAGAAGAAGCTTACGTATATCTAACATTTAGAGTTAATAAAGATGACAAAGGCAGAGTTATTCTTGACCAAGATGATAGCATGAAGCAAAATTATGTAGAAATTAATGGTTATAGCACATATTATAAAGACAATACAAAATTACCAAATGGAGTTACAGTAGGAAGTACAGATATAGCAGGCCTTATTGATACTAACTCTAACCCTGGTAACTTATGTTTAGAAGATTTACAAGGTGATAAATACGAAAAGAACTTTGAAAATGATACAGACCGTGCTAAATCACTTAAAGTAACAGTGGATCATGAGTTTATTAGAGCTATTAATGGTAACGTATGGGAAGACCAAAGAACACAAATAGTTTCTGACTCTATAATTGGAAATGGTGTAATGGATGATAAAGAAATCAAAATCCAGGGAGTTACAGTACAATTAGTGGAAAAATTATCAGATGGTGGAGAATATGTATGGAAAGAAACTAAAACTGATAAAAACGGACATTACGAATTTAAACAAGATAATGATGATGAACCATATATAATTCCTGGTGATTACATTATACGCTTCATATATGGAGATACAGATGATACAGTATTAACAAATAGCAATAGCGGAAAAAATGTAGTATCATATAATGGTCAAGACTTCAAATCAACAGTATATCAAAAAGATATAAAGGAAAATAAAGAAATTTCTGGATTCAATGATATATATTATGATATTAGAAAATCAGACGCCTTTGGAAAAAATGTATCAGACGCAAAAGATTTATGGAATAGAAGGGAAGAAGTAAATAAATACAGTAGCTCTAAAGTAACTAACCATATTGCAGAAGTATTAGCATCACCATATGCAACCTCTATTGATACTGATTTGATTACAGAACTAAAAGATAAGACTAATATGACAGCAGAAACTGCAATTATAGTATTAGAAGGTGAATATAATAGAAGAAGCACAGAAGGAGACAAAAACACAAGTAATGGTGAAGATAATTACCTAAATGGCAATGATTTAAACGGAAATTATACATTAAATAATGTTGACTTTGGTCTAACTGAAAGACCAAAAGCACAGCTAGAACTATCAAAGAAGGTAACAAATGTAAAGGTAACTTTAGCAAATGGAAGTACATTGTTTGATGCAACAAAAGGAGCAACAGATTTAACTTGGACAGAAGGTTCTGCATATGACTTATATAGCAAGATTAAAAATAAAAAATATGAAGAATATTATAATAAAGATAATCGTTATGCATATAGAACAGAAGTAAACAAATTAGTATTAGGTAAATATGACAGCGCAGGAAACAATGGATTAATTGCAATTACTATGGATGAAGAATTAATGCATGGTGCAACTATTACAATTAGTTATGACTTAACAGTAAAAAATGCAGGTGAAACAGACTATACTGAAAAAGAATTTTACTACAAGGGAACAGGTGCAAAAAATATAGTAACTACTACAGCAAATCAAGTAATTGATTATGTAGCAAACAATTTACAATTTAGAGCAGATGACAATAAGGACAATGGTTGGAGCACTGTTGAAAATGCTGTTTCATCAGTAGAACTTAATAATAATATATCAGACAATGTTGCAAAATATAATACTATTATTCAAACTGAAAAATTTGGAACAGAATTAAAACCAAGTGATACAATAGAGGCAGGATTAGTATTAACACAATTAATTACACCTGAAAATACTTCTGATGATAAAACATACAACAATATTGCAGAGATTACAAGTATTTCTAACACAGTTGGTAGAAGAATGGCATACTCTATTCAAGGTAACCAAAACCCTGAAGAACTTCCACAAGAAGTAGACAGTGTTAAATCTGAAGAAGTTTCAATCTTACCACCATTTGGTATTGGAAGCATAGTAACATATGTTGCAATATCAATAGGAGCATTAGCAATCTTAATTGTAGGAATTGTATTTATCAAAAAGAAAGTTATTAAGAAATAATAACTAAAAAAAGATGGAATTTTAAAAATTCCATCTTTTTTATTGCGACATTGTATTGTAATTTTTGCTATTTTAAGGTAAAATAATTAAGATAAAAACAATAGAAAAGTAAAAAGAACACAGAAGATGACAAAAAAGGAAGAAAACTTTTTTTAATTTGGTACTAAATACGACAAACATTTTAACTACATTGTATTATTATAAGTGCATGTATTTTATTACAAAAACCAAATTAAAAAAGTAGGGGTGGTCGAAAGTGTTTCAAAATATAGCAAAAGATATTAATGATAATCAATATGAACAAGATGATAAAAAACAAAAAAATATAAAATCAATAAAAGAAATTTTAAAAAATCTTTTTAGTATACAAAACATCATTTTATATACCATTAGTTTTTTAATTTCTATGGTGGGTTTTAGTTCTGAAAATTTAATATTTAGTATTAGTCCTTTTGCCATTAGCTTTTTAGCAGCAATGCTTAGTAATTATTCACCAGTAGGAATTGTATATTTGCTAACTATTATTGGCACATGGATTAAATTTGGTCCAAACAGTGTACTTACATATTTCTTAACAACTTTAGTATTTTTTATATTAACTTTACTTAAAAAGCCAAAAGAAGAAGAGATTGTAAATGAACGAAGAAGACTAGGATTCCGTGTTTTCATATCTGTTCTATTAGTACAATTAGTTTCTATGTTTTTTGAAAATTTTTATGTTTATGATTTGTTAACAAGCATAATGCTTGCAATTTCTAGTTTTGTATTTTACAAAATATTTGCAAATAGCATACCTATTATAAAAGAGCTAGGAAAGAAAACAGTTTTTTCAGTAGAAGAAGTAATGGGGACAAGCTTATTACTAGCCATTACTGTATGTGCATTTGGAGACCTTACAATTTTTGGATTTAACTTAAAAAATATTTTAAGCATATTAATAGTTCTAATCTTAGGCTGGAAAAACGGAATGCTTATTGGTGCAACATCCGGTATTATGATAGGTGTTATACTTGGAATTATCGGAAATCAAGAGCCTATATTAGTTGCTTCTTATGCTATTTCTGGAATGATTGCAGGTTTATTCAATAGATTAGGCAGAATAGGGGTAGTTTTAGGATTTATTCTAGGAAATATTGCATTAACATATGTAGAAAATGGTAACACAGTGCCAGTAATTTTGATACAAGAAATATTAATAGCATTTCTAGGGCTATTAGCAATACCTAAAAAAATAAAAATAAATATTTCAGATTTTTATGGAAAAGAAAAACTATTACCAGAAACAACAATTACAGGTAGAAGCTTAACAGAAAATGAAGACACAATATTAAAATTAAATAATATGTCAGAAGCAATTAGTGACATGGCAAAAAGCTATGGAGAAGCTGCAAGTACTATAATTAGTGAAGAAGATTTAAAACAACAAGAACTATCTAACCAAGAAATTTTTCAAGAGGAATTAAAAGTTAATTTATCAGAATTAGAAGACAACATGCTTTATGAAGAAATTATGGACAACCAGGATAATATATTAGAGGATATTTTTCATCATTTATTACAAAAAGAAATTATTACTGAAAAAGAACTTGTAGCCATTCTAGAGAAACATAACAATTATCTAGTAGGCTTTTATGAAAAAAATGAACAAGTAATAGAAGATGTATCTAAAATGATGAAAGCAATTAACTCTGCTTATCGTATGAGTAGAATTAACTTTGTTTGGAAAAAGAAAATTGAAGAAAACAAAAAAACAGTATCTTCACAATTAGAAGGGGTATCACAGGCTATATCTCATTTAGCTGAAGAAATTAAAGAAGAAAACCTAAATGATGATCCATTTGAAGCACAGAAACAAGAAATAAATACATTATTAAAAGAAAAGCAAATTGAAATTGAGCAATTAAAAATAAAAAAATCTACTTCAGAAAGATACTTTGTAGAAGTTTATACAAAAGTATGTGATGAAATAGAAGGAACAAAATGTAACATCAAAAAAATTGGAAGGATATTAACAAAAGTATTAGGGGACAAATTTTTAATACAGTCACAAGAATGTGGGCTAAGAGAAAATAAAGAACAATGTAAATTTAGTTATATGTCAGATGATACATATGGGTTGCAAGTAGGTGTAGCAACAAGTACTAAGGCAGATTCACCTGTATCAGGAGACAGCCATATTGAAACTAAATTAGAGGACGGAAAATATTTATTAGCAATTAGTGACGGCATGGGTTCTGGACCAGATGCTATGAAAAGTAGCAAAATAGCAGTAAAAATGCTAGATAGGCTATTAAAAGCAGGTTTTGAAAAAGAAGTATCACTACAACTAATTAATTCTACTTTAGCTGTAACTAGTAAAGAGGACATGTATGCAACATTAGATATTCAAATTTTAGATTTATTTGGTGGTAATATGGAATTCATAAAAAATGGAGCATGCCCAACCTACATAAAAAGAAAAAATGAAGTGCAACTATTAAAATCAATTACCTTACCAGCAGGAGTATTAGATAAAAATGATTTAATTGTATATGACTATGACTTACAAGACGGAGATATTATAGTAATGTGCAGTGACGGAATTATAGAATCTAATACAGAATACATAAATAAAGAATTATGGCTAAAATATTTATTAGAAGATATAGAAACCCAAGATGCACAAAAAATAGCAAATCTAATATTAGAAGAGTCAATAGATAATGACTTTGGCAGACAGAAAGATGACATGACAGTAATAGTAGCTAAAGTTAGCAAAAAGAAAAATAAAGTAGCATAAAGTAAGCGTATAATATATCTTTTTCGTTTCACATCGGACGCTCAGCTACAGGGTTCCTTGCCTCTCAGGCATTCCTTATACCTCGTTCAACTTAAAAGATATATTATACGCTTTTAGTAATACAAGCTAGAAAGTAATTATGCACGTTTGATTTATTTTTGCAATTTAATTGGGAAAATTCAAATGTAAGATATAATTAATCTAATAATCCAAATAAGCTATACACACATGACATTAAATGTCAATATATTTTAAAGTCATTTTATGCCATAATTTCTCTTGGTGAGAGTATGATTAGAGAAAAAAGAAATAAATTGGGATATACCCAAGAAGAAATGGCGAATATTCTTCAAATTAGCTTAAGGCAATATGCTAGAATAGATAAGGAAAATTGTTTACCTAGAAGTGATATTTTAGATAAACTAATTTCTATATTTAATATGACAAATGAAGAAATTGGTATTTATGTGAAAACAGTAATTTTTAAAAAATGCTCATAAACCAAAGTTAAGTTTCCTTAAGGCTACCTAAATTCGCCTGAGTGAATAAAATGGCATGTATTTTGCACTTACTTCGAAGGATTACTTAACAAAATGCCATAACTTAATAAGTCCTTTTTTTGTCTAAATCTAGTTTAGTTATTTTCATCTTTAGTATATTATCTACAATAAAATACATAAAGTGACAAGGAAAACTAAAAAATGACTTGTAATTAAATCAATAAATATGATATAGTATAACTATCAAAATAGTTATACTATTTTTAAACATATTAAAAATTCTTAGGAGGAATAAATATATGAGTAGTCGAGCTAGAAGATACAGCGGCGAAAAGAAAAAACTAAACATGAAAAAAGTACTTGCAGCTATAATTGCATTAGCTGTGGTAATTATGGTTATTGTTGGAATTAGCAAATCAATCGGTGGTGGAACAAAAACCGAAGAAAAAACAGTAGCTAATAAATATTTTGCATTATACACAAATAATAAATGGGGAGTTATTAATTCAAAAGGGGATACAATAATTAAACCAGAATATGATGAGGCAATAATTATTCCAAATAATACAAAGGACTTATTTATTTGTACATATGATGTTGATTATATAGAAGGTTCATATAAATCAAAAGCAATCAACAGCAAAGGTGAAGAAATAATAACAGGATATGACATTGTGAAACCACTAGAAAATTATGATAGTAATAATAACTTATGGTATGAAGATGATGTTCTACTAGTTTCAAAAGACGGAAAATATGGTCTAGTAGATTTTAAAGGAAAAGAACTTTTAAAATGTGAATATACATCTATTGAGGCTTTAAAAGGTGTTAGAGATAGTATTTTAGTAGCTAAAGACGGAAAATATGGATTGGTAGATCATATTGGTGCTACTATTATAGAACCAGAATATAAAGAAATTAAGCCAGTTTCTGATGAATATATAAATGGATATATTGTAACAGATGAAAATGGCAAAAAAGGTATTGTTGGTCATGACAAAAAAACTACAATAGAAGTAAAATATCAAGAAATCAAACCTATTTATGGAAATGGAAACTATGTAGTAAAAGAAAATGGAAAATGGCAAATTATAAATGCAGATGGTACAGTATACTTAAAAGATAAATTTGACAGTGTAAAATCAATTAATGATGAAAATGTATTAATTGCTAATAACAAAAAATATGGTGTTATAACCCTGAATGGTGATACTAAAATATCAGCTAAATATCAAGATATGACACATGCTTTTGAAGATAAATATATTTTTAAAGAAAAAGGAAAATATGGTGTAATTGATTTACAAGGAAATGTTATTATAAAAGCAGAGTATGATAGCTTAATTTACCGTTCAGATGTTGGATTTTTTGAGGGAAATAAATCTAACAGTGTAGATACAGATTTTATTGGAAACGACTTTGAAGTTAAACTAAAAGGTATACTTTCTGAAATTAATGTATCTAATGGATATATGAAGATAAGAGTAGATGATGAATATAAATATTATAACTTCAAATTTGAAGAAAAATCTAATAAAGAATTGTTAACAGGTAACACCTTATTCCTAGATAAAAAAGACGGAAAATATGGTTATGTTAATAAAGACGGAAATGTTGTAGTAAATTATATTTATGATGACGCTACAGAGCAAAATGAATTTGGATATGCTAGTGTTAAAAATAATGGTATGTGGGGTTGCATAGACTCTAAAGGAGAATTAGTAATAGCGCCTTCTTATACATTAGAAAATGCTTCTTTAGTAGAATTTATAAATAAATGGCACAGAGGAGAAGATTTAAACTTAAATTACTATACAGATAAATAGGAAAAGAGGAAAACAAAAGATGGATTTTAAAGTAAAATATCAATATACTTATTTTATCTATCCTTATTTAATAGAACAAAAAAAATATAAAGAATATCTTTATAAGTTATTAAAGAACAAAAACTGTAAATTAAAATTATTTGATTATAAAAAAGATGTAGGAATTGACACATATTTTTTGCCAGAATTAAAAGATGAAATGTTTTGGTCTTTAAATATGTCTAAAAATTCAATAAAACAATATGAAACTATGGATAAAAAATTGCAAGCCGTGCTTATTAGCAAGCAGGCTTGCAATATATTTGAATATACACTTTCAAAAGATATACCTGGTAAGATTGGTGAAAAAGATGGCATTTTCTTTGATATAAATAAAATAGAAATAGTTTGTTTTAATACTGGTGTATGCTTTCTTTTATTAAAAACAACATTAAGTGAAAAACAAGAATTTACAGATGTACTAAATTTTAATTATAAATTTAGAGATATAAACTCTAAAAAAGAACATAGTAAACAATATGAAGCAATAAAAATACAAACCGAAAAATTAAATAATATGCAAGATTTTCCGGAATTTATAAAAAGCATTACAGGAGCCAATATAGGTGCAAAAAGAATAAGTTTAGATACGGACCAGTTTATTACCTATGCTTATACATGTATAGATCAATCTAGCTGGAACGAGAACGTAGATATAAAATTATTAGAAAAAGAATTTGAAAAATACAGAAAAGTCAAGCCAGCAAATGAGCAAACAGAAGATATTAACTTAAAAGAAGAATATACATATAGTGAAAAGTACTTATATTATGGATTTTCTAATAATACCGTAGTGTTACTAACTTGTGACAATAATATTAAAAATTATACCACTCTATCATTTAAATATGAAAATGAGCAGTTATATCATTACATTTTTAACCTATATAAGAAAATATACTTAAAAAAACTAAATTATGAATTGAGGCAAACAAAAAAATTTGACACAGTTAAGGATAAGTTTTTAATTTTTGCAAAAAAAGACTGGATTTATGAAGTAAGTGATGATGAAATGGGAAAAATTTTAGAAAAATATTATTCTACAGAACAAACACTGCAAGAGTCTTTTGGAAAATTAAAACAGGAATATGACTTAGTATATAAAGACTATGAAATAAAAAAAGGAAAAAAATACAATAAATTTCTTATTTATATTATTATTGCTTTAATTATTTTAAATGCTATAAATATATTTATAATATTTAAAAGATAGTAAATATGATATTAATGTAAAAAAGTATATTTAGAAATAACTAATTTATTTATAGAGATAGGAGATAATTAAGATGCAAGTACAAACTGGAACAGACATAATAGAGGTTAGTAGAATTCAAGAAGCTATTGAAAAGCAAGGAGAAATTTTTTTAAATAAAGTATATACCCAAAAAGAAATATCTTATTGTAATAATTCTGGAAAAATGAAGTATCAACATTATGCTGCAAGGTTTGCTGCAAAAGAGGCAATTTATAAAGCAATATCATCTAAACTACTTAAAAATACAGACGATATATGGACTAAAATTGAAATTCAAAATAACACTAGTGGAAAGCCAATTGCCAATATAGATAGCCTTAAATTAAAAAATATACAAAGCATGGACTTAAGCCTTTCACATATAAAAGAATATGCTATAGCAAGTTTTATAATTATATTTGGTTAAATATTTATAATGTCATAAATCAATTTATACTTTAAAGCCAAGAAAGAGAAGGATGTTTAATGGAATTATTTGACTCACATGCTCATTACAATGATGAAAAATTTGAAAGTGATAGGGAACAAATTTTAAAACAAATATATGATAGTGGAATTACAAATTTAATATGTGCAGGATATGACATAGAATCTTCTATAGAAGCGGAAAAAATAGCTGAAGAACATGATTTTATACATGCCATTGTAGGAATTTCACCAAATGACATACCAGATGTTGAAAAAATAGCAGAAAATGAAGAAAAACTAAGTAATAACAATTATAATTTTGAACAAATTATAGCAATTCAAATAGAGCAAATCGAAAAACTAGCAATAAATAAAAAGGTAGTTGCGATTGGAGAAATAGGATTAGATTATCATTGGAATGAAAGTAACAAAGAAGAGCAAAAAATTGCATTTTGTAAACAAATAGAATTAGCTAATAAGCTAAATCTACCAATTGTTATACATACAAGAGAGGCAATTTATGACACATTAGATATCCTAAAAAATAAGGCAATACCAAATAAAAAAGGAGTTTTTCATTGTTGCCCATTAAATTTAGATTTAATTAGAGAAGGATTAAAATTAGGATTTTATATTTCACTTGCAGGTCCAATTACATTTAAAAATTCAAAAAATGCAGAAGAAGCAATAAAATTAATTCCTATGGACCGAATTTTAATAGAAACAGATAGCCCTTACTTAGCACCAGAACCAAAGCGTGGTACAAGAAATGATTCAAGAAATGTAATATATATGGCAGAAAAAATTGCTAAGGTAAAAGATATACCATTAGAGCAAGTAGCAAAAGCTACTTATGAAAATGCAAAAAAAATATTTGAAATAAATTGATAAAATTTTTATGTAGCTGAAAATGCCTAATAAACCGGACTTTAAAATGTCATATTTTTGTACAAGCATGCATATATTATAATAGCGTAGAATTTGCAAAAATTTGACACATTTTCTAAAAAATGGTATAATATAATTGTTGCTTTTAAAGGAGGGAACAAAAAACTTATGAAAAATGATGATAAAGCATCGATATCGCTGAAAAAGATTATATGTATTAGCTTAATATTTATATTCATAATGATGGCTAGCGTAATGGCTGGCAATGTATCATTTAATAATGTAAAAATAGTTTTAGCTAGTGGATATGAAATGACAGTATTAACAAATAAAACAAAAATATCAGAGATACTTGATGAAAACCACATTATTCTATTAGATGACGAAAAAATAACACCAGATATAGAATCTGAATTATCAGATAATAAAACAATTAAAATTTCTAAAAAATTTGAGGAAGAAATTGAAGTTGCAGAAATTAGCGAAACTTCAGAAGATATAACAGCAGAAGAAATTTTAAAAAATTATGATACAATTATTGAAAAAATTGTAGTGGAAAAAGTAAAAATACCATATGAAACAATTACAAAAAATGTAGCATCTGGTTCAGGTGCTAAGCAAGATAAAATCGTACAATATGGTGTAGACGGATTAAAAGAAGTAACCTATAAAGTAAAATATCAAAACAAAAAACAAATTGAAAAGAAAGAGATTTCTTCAAAAATTATTCGTAAGCCAGTAAATAAAATTGTAGAAGTAAGAAATAAGCAACAAGTAACAACTAGAAGTAGCGGACCAAGAATTAGCTATGGTGGAAAATGGAGTTACTCAGATGCAGAATTAGACTTATTATGTGCAATAACAGCACAAGAAAGCTGTTCTAGTTATACAGGTGCATTAGCAGTTATAACATGTGCATGTAACAGAGCAGAAAGTAGAAAATGGGCATATAATGGTTCAGACCCATTAAGTCAATATAAAGCAAGAGGACAATTCTGTTATTCTATTGATACACACTGGGTAAAAAGATTAAATGGAAATTATCCATCATATGTAAAACAAGCAGTTATTGACGCATTAAATGGTAAAAGAAACCATAATTACTTATCATTCCGTTCAGCAGGATGCGCAAGCGGTGTAAACATAGGTGGTAACGTATATTTTAATGCTATGTAATAGAATAAAAATAAGGAAGCTTAATTGAACATTTAAGTATAGTTCAAAATAAAAGCTTCCTTTTTTGTAGCGTTTTTAAATCTATGCTTAACCAATTTTAATTAATATTATTTTTTGCGCATAACTAGCCTGATGTATATATCTTTTTTGTTGATATCTCGCTCGGCAAGTCATAGGCGAGTGAATTACGGCACACTTTCTTTTTTGTGGCTTACTGTAGTCTAATTGCATATGAAACAAATGATCCTTCGACTCGTATCAACTGCAAAAGATATATACATCAGGCTAATTAAATAATAAGGTTATTCAAAAGTATACAATAGTGTATATAAAAACATTGAAAATACTAGCAAAATGTGATATAAATATAAGCATTAAAGAGATAGGAGATAAAAAATGAAATTAATTTCGTGGAATGTAAATGGACTAAGAGCTGCTATGCAAAAAGGATTTCCAAAATTTTTTAAAAGCGTAGATGCAGATATTTTTTGTATACAAGAAACAAAAATGCAAGAAGACCAAATAGATATAGAAATAGCAAACCTTTTTAGTAAATATTATAGCTATTGGAATAGCGCTGTAAAAAAAGGATATTCTGGGACAGCAATATTTACAAAAAAAGAACCAATTAGCGTAAAATATGGAATAGGAATTGAAGAACATGACCAAGAGGGAAGAGTTATAACATTAGAATTTAAAGATTTTTATTTAGTAAACTGTTATACACCAAATTCAAAAAGGGAGTTAGAAAGACTAAACTATCGTATGATATGGGAAGATGAAATGCGAAAATATTTATCAAATTTAGATAAATTAAAACCTGTTATTTACTGTGGTGACCTTAATGTAGCGCATAAAGAAATTGATTTAAAAAATCCACAAACAAATCATAAAAATGCAGGTTTTACAAATGAAGAAAGAGAAAAAATGACACAATTATTAAATAAAGGATTTACAGATAGTTTTCGCTACCTATATCCAACAAAGGAAAATTGCTATACTTGGTGGTCATATATGTTTAATGCAAGAGAAAAAAATGTAGGCTGGAGAATCGATTATTTTATTGTATCTAAATCAATAGAAAAACAAATTAAAGAAAGTATAATTTATAGCGAAATTACTGGAAGTGACCATTGCCCAGTAGGAATAGAAATATAACAAAGCAAAAAGAAGCTAGAGAGTAAATAATTGTAATAACTTTTAGCATCTTAGAAAGGAATTAATTATGGAAGAAAAAAAGAAAGGACTAACAAAATGGATATATTGGTTTACTTTAGGCATAGCCATTATAATAGTATATAAACTATTAGATAATTTTTCACAAATTACTGATTGGCTTAAAGGACTATTAAATATACTAATGCCGTTTATTATGGGACTTATAATAGCATATTTATTTTATATTCCTTGTAAAAAACTAGAAGGAATATATCGTAAAATAAAAAAGCCAAAAATAATATCAAAAAAGGCAAGAGGATTATCAATTATTACAATTTACATCATTGCAATTTTAATTATAATTATTGTTTTAAACTTTATAATACCTAGTGTTTCAAAAAGTATTGTAGATTTTGTTAATAACTTTGGTGACTATTATAATAGCACAATGGAAAATATCAATAATCTACCTGAAGATTCTATTTGGAAAAGTGATATTATATTACAATTAGCACAAAACATTAAAGAAATTGACTTAAAACAGTATCTAAATATGGAAAGTCTTGCAGAATATGCCAAAGGTGCTATAAATGCAGTAAATGGTATTTTTAATATATTTGTATCATTTATTGTTTCAGTATATTTATTAGCAGAAAGAACAAGAATATTAAATTTCTTAAAACGTTTAGCTAGAGTTATTTTCAAAACAGATGCATATAAAATGATAAGTAAATACTTTAACAAATCTAATGAAGTATTCTTCGGATTCATTGGTGGACAAGTATTAGATGCAATTGTTGTAGGAATTCTAACATCTGTTGCGATGTCTATTATAGGAGTAAAATACTCTGTATTGTTGGGAGTAATGATAGGAATATTTAACTTAATTCCATATTTTGGTGCAATTGTTGCAGTAGCAGTTGCAATTATTATCACAATATTCACAGGTGGAATAGGTCAAGCAATTTTAATGGCAGTTATAGTAATTATTTTGCAACAGATAGATGCAAACATTATAAATCCAAAAATAATTGGTGGTACTCTATCAATTAGCCCATTACTTGTAATTTTTGCAGTAACAATAGGTGGAGCATATTTTGGAGTATTAGGAATGTTTTTAGCAGTACCAATATTTACAGTAATTAAGTTATTAATAGAAGATTACATAGATTACAAAAATATTCAAACATCAAACAAAACATAAAGATGTGTCCCTTAACTGATAAAATGAAGTTAAAAATATTAAAACAGCTATTATAATATGCACCCAAAATGCTAAAACCTAACATTTTGTGGTGCATTTTTGATGAGAAAATTATTCTAAAAAGCCAACATTTTATGTAAAACAAACCTTGAAAACCTAGGGCGATAAGAAAAATTACAATAAAATCAGTTAAAAACCTTGAAAAAATGACAAAAATGTAATATAATTGTAATATAGAGCTAAAAAATAAAAACGTAATTTATATAATGAATATCCGTAAGGCTCAAAAAAAGCATGTAAAAAAATAATTCAACAATAGGAAAATACTGCTATTGACAACATAAATATACGAAAGTAAAATAATATTAAGGTATTAGGTAAAAAAGGAAGGGAAAGTTATGAAATTTAAAAAGGGAATTTTATTAACTACATTAACT
>CANRPQ010000013.1 GCA_947632525.1 uncultured Clostridia bacterium | reverse complement strand
TTTTCTTTCACTGGATTTCCTGATTTTTTTAATAATCCTTTATAAAATTCTTTATGTGGTTTCATAAATCCTACTTCATCTGCTGAAAATATAGTTTTAAAATATTTTTCTATTTGTAATTTCTTTAATTTTGACTTTAATGGTACTGTTGGACCATTTGTTGCAATAATAAGAGTATATTTTTTATTATACAAATATTTTATAATATCAAGTGTTCCTTCTCTTGCTACCACTTTTTTCTTCATTCCATCCATATAAATATTATTTATGTGAACTGCTTCATTATAATCAATACTATCTCCAAAATATTTTAAAAATCTACTTGCTCTTAACCATTCTGCTTTTTTCTCTATATCATCCTCATACGGTGTTATTAATTTTCCAACTGCTATATCTTTCCATGTTTTTTTATCTATACTATAAAATATTTCAAACTTTGCATCAGTATAAACTTCCTTTTTATACTTTAAAACTATTTTAAAAGCTTCTCTTATATTTGCACAATCATCAGTGAGTGTATCATCTAAATCAAATATTATTGTATTATACATTACTTTCCTCATTTCTATATTTAATAATTTATACTTCTCGTTAAGTGGTATGGCTTAAATTCTATATTTTTATTTTTACCTTGTCCCCATATATAATCATTAATGTCAATAGAACATACTTTATTATTTAGCTTTTCTTTTATTTTATCAATTACTACAAGCATGTTTGCTCTTATTTCTACTTCATATTCTGAATTTTCTTCAATCTCTTTTTTGTTATCTATCATTTTTGTTAATTCATTACTATATTCTAATATTCCTAATCCTCGCATTACTTGTGGAATCTTGTAATCAGCACAGCCAACAAGATGAGAATAATCTACTTTTATATTTTCTTTTAGTTCTCTTATGTGCAATATATCAGAAGTCAATAATTGTGCTAATTTGTAAAAATAAATTGTATTTCCTTTATAGGTTCTTTCATCTTTAAAATTGGAAAAATATTTGATTATTATATTAAATAGTTCCACATCAATAGTAACATCTTTTATAAATTCATAAAAATTACCATTCATGTTTTCATTTACGACTTTACTAACATTTCTTATAATATTGTATCTTTCCTCAAATAGAGGAATTTCTATATTGCCTTTTAGCATTTCTCTAAATTCATCTTTGGTTACATTAGAAAAGTCAATAGTACCATTGTCTTTCACATATTTTAATATATCATATAATAAAGCAATTGAGCCGTCTTCTTTTCCGTTAGGAGTATCTATCTTCCATTTAGGATTGCCCCAAAAAGAAAAGTTAATTGATTCATATATTAATAAAAAATTTATTATAGTATTTACTGGTAATTCTAATAAATTATATGGTGAAAAACTTAACCAATGTTTTAGTTTAATTTCTTTTATTTGATTTATAAATTTGTCTAAATTTTTTTCATTTATTTTAACTGATTTAGAATTATCAGTTACATATTTACAACTTGTTATTATTTTATTTAGCATATTTATTTCTCCAATTCTATGTTTGTTTATTTTATTTGTTTTTTACAAAATTTAATCCATTTTATCAATTTTTAAATCTTTTTCAGTTTTTTAGTGACTAGAAACACTCTATATTTCTTTATTTTTCAGTAGTTTTCTTTAATATAAGCACTACCACACACTCCACGTACATTGCAAGAAGTTTATATTCATATTTACACACTACTTTAATTTGCTAATATTTAGTGTTGGTAATCATGTCTACTCTACTTACTAGTTCATTTTTGATTATTAACATTTCTTATTATATTAGAATCTATTTTATAATTTCTTTCTGAATCCATTAACCCATTTATTTCTTGCTGAACATCTGTCAATTGAGTATAACAATATCCTGATATATATGGTATATTATTTATTGCTTTAGTAAGTTTTGTAAACCTATCTACAAATTCTTTTTCATCTTTTACTTGTTTACCATATCCCCATCCTTCTTCTGAATAAATTGCGATACCTCCATATTCACTCATTATAACTGGTTGTCCTTCATATTTATATCCATTAGCAAACAAAGAATGTTTCCCATTATATTCTTTTAAATTATTTAATACTTTCATATCTTTATCTGTATATTCTTCATAAAACAATTCATAATCTTGTTTGTAATCATGTATTGTAATGATATCTGATATAGTATGTTCCCAACCATCATTTGAAATTACTAATCTAGTATTATCCATTGATTTTGTTAAATAATATAAACTATTTATAAAATTTTGCTGTTTTTTACATGTGCTCACTTCTGGAACTCCCCATGATTCGTTAATAGGAACCCATGTAATAATTGAAGGATGATTATAATTTTGCTTAACAACTTTTATCCATTCATTTGTAAAGTTTTGCAATGAATTATCATCAAAATTATAACAATTTGCCATCTCACTCCAAACTAACACGCCTTTTACATCGCACCAATATAAAAATCTTTCATCTTCTATTTTTTGGTGTTTTCTAATTCCATTATATCCAAATTCTAAAACACTTTCTATATCTTTAATTAAACATTCCTCATTTGGTGGTGTTAAATGTGACTGTTTCCAATATCCTTGGTCTAATATTAATTTTAAGTATAATTGTTCTCCATTTAAATATATTTTATTTCCTTTGATTGATATATCTCTTACTCCAAAGTAAGAATCTACTGTATCTATAACTTTATCTTCGCAATATAATTTGTAATTAATATCATATAAATTAGGTTGATTAGTATGCCATTGTTGCAATATATGTTCTACTCCTTCTTGAACTATATTCATTTCTACTTTTTGATAATTAGTATTTAATAATTCTTTTGTTTTACTTAGTATTTGTCCAGCAAATGATATTTCTATTTCTATATAGTAATTTTGTTTTTCGAAGTCTGATTCTAATAAATTAGTTTCAATTTCTAAATGTACTTTATCCATTTTAGGTGTATTTTTTATGCTTTTTAAATATTTTTTTGATATCCATTCCATCCATACCGTTTTCCATATTCCTGTTGTTTGTATGTACCAGCATTTCCAACTTTCTTTTTTATATCTTTGTTTTCCTCTAGGTTGATCTTTTGATAATGAATCTTCTACTTTTATGGTAATATCATTTTCACCTTGTATCACATAATTTTCTATATCAAACGAAAATCTTGAATATGCTCCTATATTTTCTCCTATATAGTTTCCATTAATCCATACTTTTGTTTTATAATCACTACCTTCAAAATTTAGTATTATTTTATTATTTTGTAATTGTTCTTTTGATATATTTATTTTTCTATTATACCAAACTATGTAATGGATACTTTCTTCTTCTATTCCACTCAATTTAGTTTCATACGTAAATGGCACATTTATTTTTCTATTTTGGGGAAAATCTTTAAAATATCCTTTTGTCTCTCCTTCATCATTATCATCAAATATAAAATTCCACTCTCCATTTAAATTTTGCCATTGTTTCCTTACAAATTGTGGTCTTGGATAATCTTTTATATAACACTTCATTTTTTTCTCCTTTATTTATTTTAGTTTTAATGAACTTACCACCTCACAATGCGTCAGTATTATACGGTTGCAGTGTCCTTTTAACCTCGATGTCATACCATAGATATGTAACAAATAAAACATATTTATAACATCTTTTTAAAACATCTAATCTTTATTTTCAGTTTCTAATAATAATTTATCAAAATCAGATTGATAGAATCTATCTTGTTTTATCCTATATTTTTCAAATTCAGTTAGTGCTTTTTCTTCAGCTATTTCGTGTGATATCTTTCCTGCATCTTTTAATATATCTCTATCATCTGCTAATAAATATTTATCTATTCTATTCGCCCAATCTTCCATAGTCATTGGAATATTTCTTTTAGCTCTACCTTCTGCTAAATCTAAAAGAGCATTTACTATTCTTTCTAAATCCTCTAATTCTTCCTTGCTTAAATAATTTTTAGCAATAATTACATCTGTTTCTAATATTTTTCCGTTTGGAGAATGTTTCCATGAAGTTAGTCCCATATGCTCTTTTTTACTATTTGCTCTATTATAAATTATTTCTGCAGCTGTTTGATGTGATACTGCATAATGCATCTTATTTTGAACTTTTCTAAAGAAGTTTATAGTTATTGGAGATTTACTATCATAATCAATTGCAGTTGCATAAATATCTGTTATTTTTTGATAGAATCTTCTTTCACTTAATCGTATTTCTCTGATTTCTGCAAGTAATTCTTCAAAATAATCTTCATCAAAAAATGTTCCATTTTCCATTCTCTTTTTATCTATAATATAGCCTTTTTTAGCAAATTGTTTTAACACATTTGTTGCCCATCTTCTAAATTGAATCGCTCTGTCTGAATTTACTCTGTAACCAACAGATATAACTGCATCTAAATTATAATATTTAACATTTCTCTTTACTTCTCTATTTCCTTCTTTTTGAACTACCGAGAATTCCTCGGTAGTTAGTTTTGAATCTAATTCAAGGTCTTTATATATGTTTTTTAAATGTAATCCTACATTATCAGAAGTACAATTATACAATTCTCCCATAGCTTTTTGCGTTAGCCATAAATCTCCTTCTTCAAATCTTACTTGTATTCCTTTTTCTTTCTTTTGCATTTCAAATACTAAAAATTCAGCAGAATTACTTCTTATTATTAGATTTTTATTATTTTCTTTACTTTCTTTTCCCAATTATTATTTCTCCTTTATTTATTTTAGCTTTAATAAACTTACCACCTCACAATGTGGTGTAAATGGAAACATATCTACTGGTTGGATTTCATTCACTTTGTATTTTTCTTCTAGTAATTTTAAATCACGTACCATTGTTGCAGGGTTGCAACTAATATATATTAACTTTTCTGGGCTTACTTTCAAAATATTTTCAATAGTAGCATTATCAAGTCCTCTTCTCGGTGGATCTACAAAAATTACATTTGGTTTTATTTGTTTTTGTTCTAATAGCTGTGTAAATGTTTCTTCAACATCACCACAAATAAATTCAATATTTTCTATGTTATTTATTTTAGCATTTTCTTTAGCATCTTCTATTGCTTGCTCTACAATTTCAATTCCATAAACTTTTTTTACAAATGCAGAAGCGGATATTCCTATTGTTCCTATTCCACAATATAGGTCTAATGCTATGTCATCCTTTTGCAAATTAGCTACTTCAATTGCTTTATTATATAATACCTCAGTTTGTATAGGATTTGTTTGATAAAATGACATTGGAGATATTTTAAATATATACTCTCCAAGCTTATCGTAAATATATCCTTCTCCATATAGAGTAATATTTTTGTTTTCTAAAATTACATTAGTATTTTTTGTATTAATATTTTTTATAATTGTTGTAATTGAATACTCTGAACTTTTTTTGCTAAAGTTTTCAATTAAGTATTTTACCAATTCCTGCTCTTTTGGAAAGCTTTCTCCATTAGCAACTAAAATACACATTACTTGCTTAGTCTGTTTTCCTATCTTAATTACCACATGTCTAACTGCCCCTTGCCCTGTTTCTTCTTTATAAGCAGTAATATTATTTTGTTTTAAAAATTCAACCACTAATTTTGCAATTTTTTCTGAAATAGGATGTTGAATTTTGCATTCGTCCATAGTAATAATTTCATGAGTTCTATTTGCAAAAATTCCTGTTGTTATATTTCCTTGCTTATCATATCCTATTGGATATTGGGCCTTATTACGATAGTTATATGGATTATTCATTCCAATTGTTGGTTTTACTTCTATTTTATTTTCTAATGTTTTATTTACTAAATTTTGGACTATTTGTCTTTTTAAATTCAATGTTGCATTATAATTCATATGTCTTAAACTACAACCGCCACATCTCTGATAAGTTGTACAATCAATTTCTGCTCTGTCCCTTGATTTTTTTATTATTTCTAATAATTTGCCAAATCCATGAGATGCAGTAGTTTTAACAATTAATATTTTACAAATTTCTCCTTTAATACAATTAGGAATAAATATAGTATATCCGTCTACTTTTGCAATTCCTTCACCTTCATATCCTTGATCTATAATATCTACTATGTATGTTTCATTTTTCTTAACTGGTGCTATGACATTCATATATTTACTCCTTACTTATTTTTGATAGTTAAATTATTATCACTAGTATAATAGCATAAAGTTAATATATTTTTCAATAATACTATGCACAAAATATTTTGCAAATAGTAAAAAGTTTTATATAAATTGGATGTTAGAATAATAATTGTTATACATGATAAAAATGTTTTTAAAATGTGTTGACATTATAGTAGTAAATGTGCTACAATAACTTTTGTTAGCATATGTTTATATATACTTAATAAATGCGGATGTGGCGGAACTGGCAGACGCGCTGGTCTTAGGAACCAGTGCCAACGGCGTGGAGGTTCGAGTCCTCTCATCCGCACCAGTCAGGGTGTTTTTATAGGATGTTCTATAAAAACATCTTTTTTATATAAACCAACATATGTTATCATTTTTGGCATTTTATTTGTTACTATATATGATATTAGCGAAATCTTCCCAAATTTAAAGACACTTCATTTTGAAGTGTCCTTTATATTTTAGGATATGAAAATTTGTGTTTACAAATTTTTACTTGACGTACAGTGCGACACGCGAACTAAGAAGGTTGTAGTTGCTAACGTCCGGACCGTAGTTGCTGCGGTCAATAGCTGGATAGTCAGAACCGGAATCGTAGTAACCGCCCCCTCGACCAACACGAAAGCCGGTGTTGTAGGCCTCAAGGGTCCATTCATACATGTTTCCTGCTAGGTCATATATGTTTTTTACTCTATTTGTTACTACTTGTTTACCTTCTATTTCTTTTTTTAAATCTACTCCTGTTAAATTATTGCTATTGTCAACATCATCAATTCCTTTTTCTCCATAGTACCAGCCCATTCCACTACTATTTGTTATATATTTTGCTCCTGGTACTGTTGGATTTTCTACTCCTTGCATCCACAGCATCACTTGGTCCCACTGGCATCCCCATATCATACTACTTGTTACTTCCGAACTCCCTAAATTTTTACTATTTGTATACATTGTATACCAATTAGTCCCATCCGTTGCTGTTGTTGGTGGTTGGTTTGGTTTTACTATTGGAGTTCCGCTTTCTAAGCCTGATGTTTCGTATCTTCCTATATAAAATCCTTTATACTTCCATACACTTGCTGCCATTTTATTAAATTCATCCTGTAACTGTGCTTTAAAATTTTCATAATTACCGTCTTTTACAGAGTTAAAATTAGCATCATTATCATCATAACTACTTAATTTATCTGGCTCCCTATATCCACTTGATGAAAAAGTCCAACTCTCTTTGCTAGCACTAAAAGTTCCACTATTCTCATATAATTTTCCTGCAAAATTTGTTGTTTTTTCTTCTGTCTTACAACTTGTACATACTAATTTCTTTCCTGCATCGTCATATTCTATATTATTAGTAGCTGTTGAATGAGCTTGGCAATATACCATAGTATATATATTATCTACTGGTACCCATACAAATTCATTTCCTTTTGGGTCTTTTACTACTACTCCTTCATCTATCTTGTCTCCTTCTGTTACTGTAAAATCTTTTGGTACCCACATTTTATCTCCATCGTCATCTGTTACTTCTGTTGTTTCTGTAACTGGAGTTCCTTTTACATCTGCTAATTTTGTTGATGTATCTGGTTTTTTTCCGCCACCTACTAAATTTTCTATTTGGTTTGCTAAATTTGTCATATCACTTTGGTCATTTGCTATAGAATTTTTGGTCTTTTCTGCTGCTTCTCTTACTTTGTTTATTATTCCACTATCACTAAATATCAATGTTATTGTTATTCCTGCTAAGATAAGCAAAACAACGATTGTTACAACTAGCGCTACTAGTGTGATACCACTCGTTTGTTTCTTTTGTTTTTTATCTCCTTTAAACATATTCCTATGTTCTCCTTTCTGTATTTACCTTTGTTTCCTTTTATTTTTACATTTTTTTCTCTTTTTGTTTCTTTTTTTATTTCCTTTTTAATTTTACTGTTATTTTTACTTTTCTTTTTATCTTTATCTTTTCTTTTGTTTTTAGTATTTGCTTTTTTATTCACTTTTTTATACTAATTTCATTTTTATTCTATACTATATTAACTACTTATTTTTTAAAAGTATTTTTTAAAATTTTTTTGATATTAATTATGTAGTTATTATTACTTATTATATAGTAAAGTATAATTAATATTCAAATAATTTTATTCTACTTTTTTCTTTCTTCCTCTTTGTGATTTTGGTTTTGTTACAGACTTTTTTTCAGTTTCTTCTATTTTTACAGAAGCTTTAGGCTTAGAATATCCTGGCTTTCCTAGTAATATAAACATATTTGTTTTATATTTTTCTACTCCTGGTTGGTCAAAAGGATTAATTCCTAATATTCTTCCAGACATGGCACATGCAAGTTCAAAGAAGTATATTAGATGTCCTAATGTATATTCATTCAATTTATCCATATTAATTATTATGTTAGGTACTCCGCCTTCTACATGTGCTTCAATGGTACCTTCCATGGCTTTTTTATTTATATAATCTAGTCCTTTATTTGCCAAATAATTTAATTCATCTAAGTTATCTTCATCTTGATTGACTTTAATATTTGAGTTATATTCTTCTATGTTAATAATTGTTTCAAATAAGTTACGTCTTCCGTCTTGTATGTATTGTCCTAAAGAGTGTAAATCTGTTGTAAATTCTGCTCCTGTTGGATAAATTCCCTTTTTATCCTTTCCCTCACTTTCTCCATAAAGTTGCTTCCACCATTCAATCATATAATGTAATTTTGGCTCATAACTTACTAGTATTTCTATGTTTTTATCTTGTTCATATAGTATATTTCTTGCTACCGCATATTTATAGCAATCATTATATTTTAGATTTTTGTCTAGATATTTTCCTTGTGCAAATCTAGCTCCTTCTAATAATTTATCTATATCTATACCTGCTGTTGCGATTGGTAATAGTCCAACTGCAGTTAGAACTGAATACCTACCACCTACATTATCTGGAATAACAAATGTTGTGTATTTTTCTTTATCAGCAATTTGCTTTAGAGCACCTTTCTTTTTATCCGTAGTTACATAAATCCTTTTTTGTGCTTCCTCTAAACCATATTTATTTTCTATTAATTCTCTAAAAATACGAAATGCAATCGCAGGTTCTGTTGTGGTTCCTGATTTTGATATAACATTAATAGATAAATCTCTATTTCCTATAAGCTCAATTAAATCATTAATGTATTCAGGGTTTAGGTTATTTCCAACATATAAAATTTGAGGAGTTTTTCTTTGTTCATTTGGTAGATAATTATAAAAAGTGTGAGTCAAAGCTTCAATAACTGCTCTTGCTCCTAGATAAGACCCGCCAATTCCTATAACTACTAATATTTCAGAATCACTTTGTATTTTTTTAGCAGCTTTTTTAATCTTTTCAACTTCTTTTTTATCATATTTTGTAGGTAGTTCTAGCCACCCTAAAAATTCATTTTTATCATTTACTTTTTTGTGTAAATCTTCATGAATTTCTACTACTTGATTAGCATACTTCATTATGTTTTTTTCTAATATTCTACTAAATTTTAATTCTAATTTTACGTTTTGCATTTATTTTTCCTCCTCTTTTGTATATATTAATATTTTATACTAACTGTTAACATACTTCAATAAAATTTTAAAATTTTTATAAATTATTTTACTACTTCTTTTATTACTTTTGCTAAATACTTCATACTTGTTAATGCCTGATCCATTGTATTGCCTGTTGAACCTACTTCTATAATACATGCTGCTTTTGCTGTTTGTTGATTATAGCTAGGATATCTTAAAATAATTGGCTTAAATAATCCAGGGTATAGTTCATTTGCTTTTTCTTGTATTTTAATTGCAAATTTTAAATTTTGTTGCCACTTTGGATGTTCTTTACTAATGTTTCCACCCATGACAAACATTAATTGTGCTGCATATTCATCTCCAATTTTTACTGTTGGTGCGTATGAATAATCACTAATTGCATCTCTATGTAAGTCTATAACTATATCTGTGTTTTTATTTTTCTCTAATAAATCAGTTACTGTTTTATATGAATTATCATATGAGCCACTATATGAAGGATAGTCATGATATGTTTCATTATGTATAACTTTATATCCATAACTTGTTAATTGCCTATCTAACTCTCTTCCAACTTTTACTACAGAATAATTTTTATCTGTTGTTCTATAGTTCCCTGTTTGTTTATATTGATATTTTTCACTTGGTGTATAACTTTCACAGGTGTGTGTATGGAATATTAGTATATTATCTTTTTTTACAGTTATATCAGGAGTTAAAATTTCTTTTGTCAATTTATAATCAGTTTCATTTTTTATTTTCACTCCATTATATTCAGATGTATATTTTTCTGGTACATTAGTTTTTTGTACTTCTGTATTCATACCAGTTTTGGCTTGTTCCACAGGTTCATTATCTTCTTCTTTATTAGAAGTATTTTCTTTTTTATCAACGTTTGATTCTTTAGTATTGGCTTCTAAAGATGATAACATTCCAAGTTCTATTCCTAAGGCTAAATTTAATGGAGATTGCTTTTGTTTAGTTTCTTCTTGTTTTTTATTAATACTACTAATTCCAGGTATTGCAATATCTAAACATGACACAAAAGAAGATGTTTGAATTGTTTGAACTTGATTGTTAATATTTTCTTTCGTATGTGAAAAATACTTTGTTAAACCTATTACCACTGTAATTACAACTGTAATTTTTATTAGATACTTTATAATGTCCTTTAAGTTTAGTACTGCCATGTTAATCATAAATTTTACTTTTCTCCTTTGTCCTAATTTTCCCCATATATAAAATATATGCCTTTACATGTAAAAATATGTAGTTGTATATTACAAAAAAGAGAAATCCTATGTTTTTAGAATTTCCCTTTAAAAATATTATTTCAATTTATCAATAATTTCTTCTGCAATTAGTTTTGATTGCTTTTCTTCACCTGTTTCCATATTTTTTACTTTTACAGTTCCTGATGTTATTTCGTCTTCTCCTATTACAATTACATAAGGTATTTTTAATTTATCTGCGTATTTCATCTTAGCTTTTAGCTTTTTGTCATTTAAATATACTTCTGTACTAATGCCTAAGCTTCTTAATTGGCTAGCTAATTCTATTGGCTTTTCCATTTCTTGAGTCATTGGAATTATTAATACATCTGCCATAGAATATTTATTAGCTTTAATTAAATTTAACTCATTTAATTTATAGAATAGTCTCGTAAGTCCAATTGAAATTCCAACTCCTGGTAATTTTTTATCTGTATAATATTCTGCTAGATTTTCATATCTACCACCAGAACATACGCTTCCTAATTCTCGATAGTCGTTTAAGAAAGTTTCATATACCGTTCCTGTATAGTAGTCTAATCCTCTTGCTATAGTTAAATCAACTTTAAAATTAGTATCTGGAACTCCAAAAATTCTGATATATTTTACAACTTCTATTAATTCTTCTAACCCTATTTTAAAGCTATCATTTTCTATGTTCAATTTTTGCAATTTTTCAAGTTTTTCATTAGTAGTTCCATTTATTGATATAAAACTCATAATTTGATTAATTGCTTTTTGTTCTAATCCTAATTTCTGTAATTCTTCTTCAGTCGCATCAGCACCTATCTTATCAATTTTATCAATAATTCTTAAAATATCAGTAGCATTTTCCTTTTGATTAATACTTTCAAATAGTCCGTTTAAGATTTTACGATTATTAATTCGTATAGTAAAATCATCAAACCCCAATTCTTTCATAAGTTGGTATATAACACTTGGAATTTCAGCATCATTAACAATGCTTAATTCGCCGTCTCCTATAACATCAATATCACATTGATAAAACTCACGGAATCTTCCTTTTTGAGCTCTTTCACCTCTGTATACTTTTCCTATTTGATATCTTCTAAAAGGAAAACTTAAATTGCCATAATTTTTTGCTACATATTTTGCAAGGGGCACTGTTAAATCAAACCTCATTGCAATATCAGTGTCTCCTTTTTCAAAACGATAAATTTGTTTTTCTGTTTCTCCACCTGCTTTTGCTAATAGAACTTCTGATAATTCCAATACCGGTGTATCTAATGGTAAAAATCCAAATTTTTGATATACCTTTTCTATTTTTTGTTTCATTTGTTCAAATAAAATTTGTTCATTTGGTAATAATTCCATAAATCCCGGCAATGTTCTTGGTTCTGTTATCATAAATAATTCTCCTTCCTATTTTTTTCAATATTGTAATTTAATATATTTATTTACAATTAATCCTTTCTTGGTTTTAGTTCAAAATAAATTGGTTTTTCTTCTTCTATCATGGTTGACTTTCCATGCCCTGGATATACTATTGTATCTTCTGGCAATACCAATAACTTTGTAGTAATTGATTGAATAATGTCTTTAAAGCTACTTGTAGGTAAATCTGTTCTTCCCCATGTTCCGTGAAATAAGGTATCACCTGAAAAAAGTAACTTTTCCTTTTCACAATATAAACAACTTCCTCCTGCTGTATGTCCTGGCGTGTGGATAACAATAAACTCTAAACTTCCTACATGAATTTTATCTTGATCATCTATTCTAGAATCCGCTTCTAGTTTAATTTCTTTTATCCCTATATAGTCTGTTAAGCTAATTTCATTATTATATAGCCCTTCTACATCATTGCGATGTATTAAGATTTTTCCACCCTTTGCGTCCTTTACTTCCTTTAGTGCACCTATATGGTCACCATGACAATGTGTTAAATAAATATATTTTAATTTTGCCTCTAAAATATCTAACATTTCAATGATTTTTTCTGGTTCTCCACCTGGGTCAATTACCATTGTTTCTTTTGTTTGTTCATCTTGTACTATATAGCAATTTGTTTGTTCTATAATTCCACTGTCTACCTTTAGTCTCTTTAAAATCATTTCTTTTGTCTCCTTTTTGTCAGTTAAAGTGTATTTATTTCTTTCTCTTGACATCATATACACTATCAATTTTACGTAATTGTTTTAGAATTTTATTTAATTCTTCAATGTTTTCTACTTCTACTGTTACTTCTGTTATGGCTATTTTTTCTTTTGTTGCTTTAGAAGTAACTGCAACTAATTTACTTTTTGTTGTTTCTATTTCTTTAATAATATCTGCTAGTAATCCTGATCTATCATTTGCATAAATTTCAATATCTACATTGTATTTTGATTTTTGCTCTTCATACCAAAATACATCAATCATTCTGTTTTCCTCTGCGAATAAGTCTTTTACATTTACACAATCTTTGCGGTGAACTGATACTCCTCTTCCTTTAGTTATATATCCTATAATTTCATCTCCTGGTACAGGATTACAACATCTAGAAAGTTTAACTAAACAATTGTCAATTCCTTTTACTATAACTCCATTATTTGAAGGTTTTGAAATTCTTATTTTCTCTTTTGATAATTCTTCTAGTTTTGATTCTAAGTTTTCATTTTCATGGTCTTTTCTATATTCTTCTAGCATCCTTGCTAAAATTTTTCCTGCAGAAATAGCTCCAAATCCAACACTTGCATACATATCATCTGGTGAATTGTATTTATATCTGTCTAACGCTGCTTGTAAATATTCGTTTTTTGCAAGTTCACTATGTGACATTCCTATCTTTTTTATTTCCTTTTGAATTAAGTCTTTGCCTTTTTCTATGTTGGCTTCTCTTTCATTCTTTTTGAACCATGCTAATATTTTATTTTTTGCACTAGAACTTTTAACAAATTTTAGCCAATCACGGCTTGGACCTTTAGATTGATCTGAAGTAATTATTTCTACAATATCACCGTTTTTTAGTTGTGTAATTATTGGCATTATTTTACTATTAATTTTAGCGCCTGTCATATGGTGGCCTATTTCAGCATGTATATTATATGCAAAATCAATTGGTGTACTTCCTTTAGGAAGTGAAATAATTTTTCCTTTTGGTGTAAATACATATACTTCATCTTCAAATAACTCTGTTTTTAATGTATTTAAAAACTCATCTGGGTCTTGCATATCTTTTTGCCATTCTAATGTTTCGCGTAACCAAGTTAATTTATCTTCTTCTACCTTTACATTTGCTTTTTTACCACTCATAAAACTTGCTTCTTTATATGCCCAATGTGCAGCAATACCATATTCTGCTACACGATGCATGTCCCATGTACGAATTTGTACTTCAAATGGCGTGCCCTTAGGACCAATTAATGTATTATGTAGTGATTGATACATATTAGGTTTGGGAACAGAGATATAGTCTTTAAATCTTCCTGGCATTGGGTTATATAATTCGTGTACTACGCCTAAAACTGCATAACAGTCCTTTACAGAATTTACAATAACTCTTAATGCAAATAAATCATATACTTGATCTAAAGTAATATTGTCTCTTTTCATCTTTCTGTAAATACTGTATAAATGCTTTGCTCTTCCTATAACTTCTGCTTCTATGTGTTGCTTCTTTACAGCATCCTTAATTTGCTCTCTAATCATATCTATAAATTTTAGTCGTTCTTCTCTTTTACGATTAATACCTTCTACTAGTTCACGATAATCTTCTGGATATAGATATTTAAAGCTTAAATCTTCTAATTCCCATTTTAAAGAATACACACCTAAACGATTTGCTAGTGGTGCATATAATTCCATTGTTTCATTAGCATTTGCAATTTGTCTATCTCTACTTAAGTATTTTAAAGTTCTCATATTATGAAGTCTATCTGCTAGCTTTATTAATATAACACGTATATCTTTTCCCATAGCAAGAAACATTTTTCTATAATTTTCAACTTGTTGTTCTTCCATACTAGCATATTGTAATTTGCTAAGCTTTGTTACTCCGTCTACTAATTCTGCAATTTCTTCACCAAATATTTGAACTAAATCTTGCTTAGTAGTATCTGTATCTTCTACAGTATCATGTAATAAGGCAGCACAAATCGTACTATCATCCATACCTAAAGTTGATAAAATGTATGCTACTTGAACAGGGTGTACAATATATGGTTCACCTGATTTTCTTAATTGGTCTCCATGATGTGCTTTTGCATAATCATATGCCTTTTTTATTAGTTTACTGTCTGACCTCTTGTTATTCTTTTTAGTTGTTGAAATAATATCTTCAATTGTCATTTCTTTTATTTCCGACATGTGCTCACCTTCTTTTTAAATCGTAGATTTTCTCATATCCTTAATTACTAACTGAATTTCTTCATTTCCGTTAAAATTGTTTATTTCTAAACTGCCAACAACATCTATCTTATCTCCAATTAAATAACTATTTACTAAGTCTCCAACGCCAAATCCAATAGCATCAATTAAGTAACTATCCTGCGCTAATTTTAGTTTTAAATGTTTTCCTTCCGATAATGTACGAATTGATTGTATTTTTACATTTTTTATTATAAATAAAGGAACTTTATTAGATTCTCCGTATGGTTCTAGTAATTCTAATTGTTTAACTGTTTCTAGATCAATTTCTTTTAGATTTGTTTCTTTGTCTATTTTAATAACTGGTATTATATCACGAATTCCGTGATTTTGTGCATATTCTTCAAATTCTTTTTTAAATTTTTCAAAGTTATTTTTATTAACATTAATGCCAACTGCCATACTATGCCCACCAAATTTTTCAACATAGTTACAGCAGTTCATTAAAGCTTCATGTAAATCAAAACCTGGTATGCTTCTTCCTGAACCTTTTCCTTCTTCACCTTCAAAGCAAATTAGAATACTTGGTTTAAAGTACAAATCTGTAATTTTAGAAGATACTATTCCAATAACTCCATGATGCCACCCTTCTTGTCCTAAAATTAAGCAAGGGTCATCATTTTTTGATTTTTCTATTTGCTCAATGGCTTGCTCAAAAATTTCTTTTTCTGTTTTTTGTCTTTCTTCATTATATTTATTTAATGTTTCAGTAATTTTATTTGCCTCTTCTTGATTTTCTGTTAAAAGTAATTTTAGTGCTTCTTCTTGAGCTCCCATTCTTCCACATGCATTAATGCGTGGTGCTACACCAAATGAAATGCTGTTAGAATCAATATTGCGATATCCCATAGTTTGAATCAGAGTTTTTAACCCTATATTTTTAGTCATAGGTATTAGCTTTAATCCTAACTTTGCAATTACTCTATTTTCATCTATTAATGGAACAATATCAGAAATTGTTCCTACACATACTATATCTAAATATTTTAAATATTCTTTAGCATCTAAATTCAATTTTATAGAAATTGCTTGGATAAGTTTAAATACTACTCCAACTCCAGCTAATTGATTAAATGGATATTTGTTATCCTTTCTTTTTGCGTCAATAACTGCTATACATTTTGGTATTTCTTCTCCTGGTTCGTGGTGGTCTGTTACTATAACTTCCATTCCAAGTTGCTTGCTATATTCAATTTCTTCAATCCCGGAAATTCCGCAATCTACGGTTATCATTAATGTGTATCCTTGTTTTTGTAATTTTAATACTGCATCTTTATTTAATCCATATCCTTCTGACAAACGGTTTGGTGTATATTCTCCTACTACTAGTCCTCGCTCTGCTAAAAACTTTTTTAATACTGTTATACTAGTAATTCCGTCTACATCATAATCTCCATAAATAACTACCTTTTCTTGATTTTTAATTGCTTTTAGAATTCTATCAACTGCATCATTCATATCTGGCATTAAAAATGGATCATGAAAATCATTTCTAGTTGGATTTAAAAACATTTCAACTTCTTGTTTTTGTTTAATATTACGATTTATTAAAATGCAAGCAAGAAGCGGTGTTAAATTATTTTCCTTAGATACTTGTTCTGTTTTTTCTATATCTTCTTGACATACTTCCCATTTTTTATTCATTTATTTCTCCTATTTTACATTTGTATATATAATACAATAAAATGAGCAATTTTTAAAGACCTTTTGTGATATTTTGGTAAATTAATGTTTTATATTTTATGCTATCATTCCAAAATGATATATACAGTATTTTAGTTTCTAATAAAGCTTTTTATTTGCTTTTATAAATTCTTTTCTAACACTCTAGCCCAGTTTTTTCCCATTATGTTTTCTATTTCATTTGTGTTAAACCCAATCTCTTTAAGTGCATTTATTAAATTATCTATTTGCCCAATATTTTGTAAGTCGGTTGGTATTTCTTCTTCATCTAATCCGTCAAAGTCACTACCTAATCCTACATAATTAACACCTACTAAATTTGCAATGTGTGCAATATGTTTTGCAATTTCTTTTGTGCTAGCTTTTCCATCTTCAGATAAAAATTCTGTACAATAGCAAACCCCTATTATTCCATTATTTTTTGCTATTTCTTTTATCTGTTCATCTTTTAAATTTCTAGGATGATTGCATAAAGAATAGCAAGAAGAATGTGTTGCTACAACTGGCTTTTGACTAATTTTAACTGCATCCCAAAAGGTTTTTTCTGAACTATGAGATACATCTACAATTATATTATTTTCATTTAGCTTCTTTATATATTCTTTTCCAAATTCAGTCAATCCATTATCTTGCTTAGTATGTGCTCCACAACCTAATAGGTTATCTTCATTCCAAGTAATTGACATTAACTTTACGCCTTTATTTGAAAAATAGTTTATATTTTCTAATTTATCTTCAATTGCTCTACCATTTTCAATGGATAATAGAAGCCCTATCTTATTTTCTTTTTGAACAGTTTCAATATCTTGTTTTGTTTTTACTTGAATTAAAATATCTGGATATTTTTCTAATTGTTTTTCATAATGTGAAATAATGTCACAAGCTCTTTTAAATGAGTGTTTATAAGTTGGATTTATAAAAGCTGCAGTTGTTTGTATAATTGGAGCTCTTTCTATTGCTTGTTTTAAATTAAAACTTAAGCTTTCGTCTTCAATATTTAACCCCTTATCTAATGCAACCTGAATTGTATCACAATGACCATCTACAATAAGCATAAAAAATCTCCTTCATATATTACTTTTAAGTAATTATATGTGGAGATTTTGATTTTTGTCAATATTTTGTTGTAGGTAATTAATTGATATGTGGTCCTATATTGTATACTATTACAATTAAGATATTATTAGCTTTATACTATATTATAAACAGTACAACCGTTTTTTGGGGATGTAGTTTCATCTACTTCTAATTTAATATTAGATTTTAGAGAAACTACTGGGCGAACAGCAAATCTGTTACCACTAATTTCGTAATTCGAACGAATTAAATAGGATGACGGGTCATTTGCACAGACACGACTGCCTTTCACGCAGCCAATTCCCCAATAAGCATAATCTATGTTGGTTTCTACAGCGTAAGAATTTAACCAGTAATCTCCTCTATTAAATAATATTTCATATAGTTTAGGATTTGTGGTTTGCATATCTGTATTTGATGCATTATAATCATAGTAGGTACTTGTTATTGTGGTTATTTCTTCTTTTTCAGTTTCTGTTGCTGTTTTTGGTGTTCGAGATATTTTCCATGTTTTTGTATCTTCAATATACCATCCAAATTCACCAGTATAATAGCTATCATCTTCTAATTTTCCTGACTTTAATTCTCCTTTTGAATCTGTATATTCGTAATATGGTATGTCTGTTCCGTCCCAATAATATGTTACTTTATTTTCATATTCATATATTTCTCCTGCACCATATTTTGTTCCGTTTCCGTCAATATTATTTCCATTTAGCCCTGTAATTTTATTTACTTCTTCTATTGTTAACATTCTTCCACCTGTTGCTCCTTTTCCATGTCCGTATAAATCACATATTGTATTTAGTTCTTCTATTCCATTTTCATATCCTGTAAGTTCATATAATTCATATTTATTATTATTTTTGTTATCAATATATACTGACTCATCTGAAATTAGCAGTAATTGTCCTTTATCATCTATTCCTAATACTCTCCAGTATTTATCTTTATAATAATCTGTTGTAAACTCTTGGTCATCAGCTCCATTTTTACCTGTAGCAGAAATATAGCTTTTTTTTGATCCGTCTACTGGTGTGCAATCATATTTTACATATGAGCCTATTTCTATTCCGTCTGGATAGTTTTTATTTACTACTTTTGTTCCGTCCTCATTTAGTTTCCAGTCATATTCTCCTAATCTTAGTTCTAATTCTTCTGCTAAATTTTTTAATCCTTTTTCTGTATCTGATTGTGCGTTTTTAGTTGCCTCTGCTGCTTCTCTTGCTTTTGTTATTATTCCACTATCACTGAATAACATTGTTATTGTTATTCCTGCTAAGATAAGCAATACAACAATTGTTACCACTAGCGCTACTAGTGTGATACCTCTGTTTCCTTCCTTTTTTAATAAATTTTTTTTTTGTTCCATAATTGGTCTCCTTTCTTTTATGTCCGTTTGGGGACGTTAGTTTAACGGACATTTTTTATTATTTAATTTAATTATTTTCATAGTATCAGCTGATTATTAATTTAAGAATGTATTTTTAGCTAACACTTTTTTATTACTTGACTTATATTATTTTTTTAAAAACGTTAGTTAATATACGTCCCTTAGTTGACACTTAAAAGTGTCTGTTTAACTAACGTCCCTTAACGTACAAATGCGATCGAGTAGAGGATAATTCTTAATGAATTTCTCCCCTCTCACACC
>CANRPQ010000012.1 GCA_947632525.1 uncultured Clostridia bacterium | reverse complement strand
AGTACCCATAAAATTCCATTTAATAAAATTTGCATATTTTTTGTCCTTTCATTAAATTTCTTCTTTTTATTTTATGCGTATTCTATTTTTTTGTTACTAGGTTCATTTATACAGTAAATTTTACAAATTTCTACAAAAATTATTTACTTTTTTTTAAAATTAATATATATTAGTTTTATAAAATATTCAAAGGAGGAAAATAAAATGGGGATTGCATCATTAGTTTTAGGAATTATTGCATTTATTATAGCAGTAACATTTATGCTAGCACCACTTGGTGTAATTTTAGCTGTAATTGGATTAATTTTAGGAATTGTAGATACTGTAAAGAAAGGAAAAACAGGACAAAAAAAGGTAATTAGTATTGTTGGACTTGTTATATGTGCTATTATGTTTATTGTACTAATAGTAGAATCTATCTTTTTAGCTATGGGACTATTAGTGTATAAATCTATTGATATTGATGCGGACGAAGTGGCCAATGTTATGTCTGATACTTTAAAAAGTTCATTTAATTCTAAGTTTGAAAGTTACGATGGAACACAGGGCGGATCATCGGTTCGTACTTTATTAAATACTGTATATCTAAATAATAGTTCTTATTCAGATCATATAGTAACAGTATATTATAATGGAGAAGAAGAAGATGCTTATTCATTAAGAAATAAAATAGTTTCTTCTGACAGTTATACTGTTGATATAAGTAAAGATTTTGATGGATATGTATATAGAATATATATTACGCCTAGATCTACTTCTTTAACTGATAATTATAATAATATTGATAGTACAAATACCTATAGTAATTCTATTACAAATACAAATACTAACACTAACACTAATACTAATACAAACACTGATACTAATAACAACAATTCTTCTACAAATATTGTTGGAAAAGCTTCTACCAAACAAAGTCCATTATCAGTTGGAGAATGGGGTATTGGTTCACAATATTATTCAGGTAAATATATAAATACTCCTGTAAAAGTTACTAAGATAACAAGAGGTGCTTCTGCTGCACAAGAGTTAAAAGCATACTGTGATAAGGTTACATCAATATATAAATATTCTGATCCCAAAGAAGGTATGGAATGGGCTATAGTAGATTATGATGCCGATTTGAGTAGTCTTGATAATACTTCATATTTTAGTATTAGTAGTAGTGTTACTGGAACCGGAAATAATACTTCTATTAAATATAATAATTATACATATTTTGTAACAACAATGAATATGACATCAAGTAATTCTGTTTCTAGTTCTAAAATTGCAAGTGCAAAATTTGCAGTACAATTACCTATAGGCTGTTCTGATTATATTATTGTTCTTGGTTCTTCTTCATCTACACAAGCATTTTTTAAAGGACAATAGAAGATAAATATACTAAAAAAAGAAGGTGGCCTACCTTCTTTTTTTTGACATAAGTATTATAAATGTTGTATACTTTTATTATGAAAGATTTAGTTGTAAATGAGAAATATGAAGGTAAAAAATTAAATACTTTTTTGTTAGATACTTTTAATGGTCTTAGTTTAAATGTTTTATATAAGGCACTTCGTAAAAAGGATATTCGTATTAATGATATTCGTGTAAATAAAAATGTTGTTTTACATACAAATGATCATATTAAAGTGTTTATTTCTGATGAGCAGTTGGAAAAGCTTAGTATTGAACATTCAAATATTGATATTATTTATGAAGATGATAATATTTGCATTGTTAATAAACCTGCTCAAATTGAAGTAACTGGTGAAAATTCATTAACTTATTTATTAGAAAATCATTATAAAAACGGATTTATTAAGCCATGTCACCGTTTAGATAGAAATACAACTGGTCTTGTTCTATTTGCTAAAAATGAAAAATCTCTAAATATATTATTAGAAAAGTTTAAAAAACATGAAATTGAAAAGCATTATCGTGCAGTTGTTGTGGGAATTCCTAAGAAGAAAAAAGCAGATTTAACAGCTTATTTATTTAAAGATTCTAAAAAATCTTTGGTATATATTTCAGATATACCAAAAAAAGGTTATGAAAGAATTTATACTTCTTATGAAGTACTTAATACTGATGAAAAACTAAATATTAGTGTTTTAGATGTTACATTACATACTGGAAAAACTCATCAAATACGAGCTCATCTTGCTCATATTGGTTATCCAATTGTTGGAGATGGTAAATATGGAAACAATGAAATTAATAAAAAACTAGGTTATAAAACTCAAAGGCTTACAAGTTATTCTCTTACTTTTAATTTTAAAACAGACAGTGGAATTTTGAATTATTTAAATGGTAAAAAGATTGAGATTAGTAAATAAATGTTCCTTAACTGATAAGAGTGTCAGTTAAGGGACGTTTATTTTACCAACATTTTTGTGGGTAAAATGAACGTCCCTAACTAAAATATTACTATTTTATTAAGCTTTCAAATTCTTCGCTTGAAATAACTTCTTTTTCCATTAATGTTTGTGCTACTTTATTTAGTTTATCCATATTATTTGCTAAAATTGTTTGTGCTTTTAAGTATGCATTATCTAACATTATTTTAACTTCTGCACCTACTGCATCTCCAAACTTATCCCCTAGTAATTGTAATTCATATGGATCCTTTTCTGTATTAATAGAAATTGGTCCTAAGTTGTCACTCATTCCATATTTAGTAATCATATCTTTTGCAATTTGAGTTGCAACTTCTATATCATTACTTGCTCCTGTAGAAATATCATTTAATGCGACTTTTTCAGCAGCACGTCCACCAAGTAAAGCTATCAATTTTTCTTCCATTTCTGTTTTAGAAATGTAATATTTATCTTCATTTGTTTTATACATTGTATATCCACCTGCAATACCACGAGGAATAATTGATACTTCTTTGATGTCCTTTTGACTTTCTAATTGGCTACTAACAATAGCATGTCCTGCCTCATGATATGCAGTTAATTTTTTATCTTTGTCAGATATTACTCTACTTTGTCTTTCTAGCCCTACTGTTACTTTTTTAACTGCATCTTCTACATCATCATTTGTAATAGCTTCATGATCTTTAATTGTTGCAATAATTGCTGCTTCGTTTAGAATATTAGCAAGCTCTGCTCCTGTAAATCCGGCAGTGTCTCCTGCAATATCCTTTAATTTAACATCTTCTGCAAATTTTTTACCTTTTGCATGAATTTTTAATATTTCTTCTCTTCCTTTCATATCAGGAAGTGCAATTGTAATTTGTCTATCAAATCTGCCAGGTCTTAATAGTGCTTTATCAAGCATTTCTGGTCTATTTGTAGCAGCTAAAACAATAATTGTTTCTTCTGTATCAAATCCATCCATCTCTACTAATAATTGATTTAATGTTTGATTATTTTCAGATTCTGCACCATTTCCACTTGTTCTTCTAGATCCAATTGCATCAATTTCATCTATAAACACAATACATGGAGCAACTTTTTTTGCCTTTTCAAATAGCTTTCTTACACGGGATGCACCAAGCCCTGCAAACATTTCAATAAATTCAGAACCACTCATAGATATAAAAGGTACTTTAGCTTCACCTGCAATTGCTTTAGCTATTAAAGTTTTACCTGTACCAGGCTTACCACAAAGAAGAACTCCTCTTGGTATTTTAGCTCCCATTTCGTTAAATTTTTTTGGATCTTTTAAGAAATCTACAATTTCTAGCATTTCATTTTTTTCTTCCTCTAAGCCTGCTACATCGTCAAATTTTATTTTAGATTTAGTAGTTTCTGCATCATATACTTTACCTTTGTCGCCTAAACCTTGCATTTTGAATATTACAATAAATAAAACTACTAGCATAATAGTTGGCAATAGTGAAAATAAAGTTTGTGAAATACTAATCAAAACATTTTGTTTTTTCTGAATTAACTCTATATTGTTTCCTTCTAATGTTTTTGTTTGAATTAATTCTACAAAAGCTTGTGTATTTGGAACAATAGCATTTTTTTCTTCTTCCTCTCCACGTAATTTAACTTTTGCAGATGTACTTCCAACTGTCATTTCAACTTTTTCTATAGCACCTTCATCAATTTTTTTAATTAACTCTGTATATGCTATTTCATTATCATTTTCCTTTTGCTTACCTGTAGTAAAATACCAAATTGCTATTCCTGCAACTGCTATAACAAGTATAATTATAGCAACTAAATAATACCAATTTTTCTTATTGTTCTGCTCTTTCTTGTCATTTTTTTGCTCATTCATGTATTGCTCTCTCCTTCGTCAATTTTAATATTTATCGTATATTTGCCTCTGGTTGAGGTCCTTCATCATTTTTAGGTGTTCTTTGTTTTTTTCCCTTTTTCTCTGAATTATCCTTTAAATTATCTTTTGAATCTTCTTTTTCTTTTTTCTCTTCTTGTCTTTTTTTCTCGTCTTCTTTACGAATTCTTTCCTTTTCTTCTTCTTCTCTTTTTTCTTGTTCTTTTCTTTCTAGCTCTTGTTTGATTTTCTCCTGTTCTGTAATAATTTTAGAAAGTTCCATTTGTTTTTTTATAACATCTGATTTAATCATTAATATAGATGTAACAATATAAATACAAGTAATTGCCATATACATTATACTAAAGTATTTTATAGTATACCCTGTAAATTGATTTACAATCATATATACAAGGTTTAAAATAATTGGTAATGTTAAGCTATGAACTGCAATATTGTAACATGCACTATATCTTAGTCTTAATCTTGAGAAAATTCCTGTAATATATGCTAGTAAAGAATATAACAAAGCATCTATTAAAACTGTAGATATATATATAATAAATAAGTAAATACTCATAGTAATAAAGAAAACAGCATACAAAATCCATTCATTAGTGTTTGATAACATGTTTATAATTTCTTGCTTGTCTAATTTTACAATATTATATTGTTGTAGTATATCATTTAATGAAATTGTACTAGATACTGCAGTCATTCCAGTATTAAAAATAATTTTATCTTTTAAAACAACAATTCCATTTGTATACCCTTTAACTTGCTGAGTATATTCATCAATTTTTTCTTCTGTTAAATCATGTGTATCTATAATCAATTTACCATTTAGCGTTTTTTCATCTTCTATTATAATTGCTTCATCAGGGTTTGCTTTTGATGTAACTGTTAAGGTATTGTCTTGAAGTGTAATTTCTGAAATCTCATCTTGTATATATTGCCTTATATTTTTTACTGTTGTACTAAATTGATATGTTAATGCTATGGAAAGAAAGAAAGCAAAAATTATCATTAATTTTGCTATATATCCTATTGTTTTCCCTATTTTTTGAACTGCTAATTTTTGATAATCTTCTAATCCAAAAATACTAATTTTTATCTTTTTCCAAAATGAAATTTTGTTTTCTTCTTCCACTATTCTTCTTCCTTTCGCCTTTATTTTATTTATTATAATTATTATGGCAAATTTGTTTAAATTTTTTCTACTTCCATGCCTTCTTTTGTATCTTTTACTACATATCCTTTTTCTTTTAATATGTCACGAATTTTATCTGATAAATCCCAATTCTTGTTTTTTCTTGCTTGTGTTCTTTGTTCTATTAGTTCTTTTATTTCATCAGGAAGTTCTATTTTTTTAGTATCTTCCAAATATTTTTTACTATTTATTAAGTCTAATCCCAAAACATCATCGAATTTCAATAGTAATTCAGCATATTGTTTTGATTTTTCTGGTTTTCTTATAATCTCCCATACTAATCCCATAGCAGACGGAATATTTAAGTCATCATTTATTATTTCCAAAAATTTATCTTCATATTCCTTTGTTTTTTCTTCTGAAATGGTTTCTATTCCCTCTTGATGTTTTATAAATCCTTCTCTCAAACGATTTAATGCTTTTTGTGTTGCTAAAGCTGTTTCAAATGTGAAATTCAATTTTGTACGATAATGAGCTGTAAAGCAAAATAATTTATATGCTAATGGTTCAATTCCGTGTTTTTGTAATTCATCTAGAGTATATGTATTTCCTAATGATTTAGACATTTTTCCGCCGTCTACTTGTAAAAACTCTACATGCATCCATAATTTAGCAGGAATTTTGCCCGTTAATCCTTTACTTTGAGCAATTTCATTTTCATGGTGTGTTGGAATATGATCTATTCCCCCTGTATGAATGTCGAATTCATCTCCTAAATATTTTCTTCCCATGGCAGAACATTCAATATGCCACCCTGGGTATGATAATCCCCATGGACTTTCCCATTTCATAATATGGTTTTCTGGTGCTTTAATCCATAAAGCAAAATCATATGGGCTTCGTTTTTCTTTATCTACATCTACTCTGGCACCTGCAATTTGTTCATCTATTTTTCTATTAGATAATACTGGATATTTATCTAATTTAGAAATATCAAAATAGATTCCTTTGCTTGTTTCGTATGCATATCCATTTTCTATTAATTTTTTCACAAATTCTAACATTTCTGCAATATGATCTGTTGCTTTTGCAATAATTTCAGGTTTTTCAATATTTAGTCTTTCCATATCTCTAAAGAAAATTTCTGTATAATAGTTAGCAATTTCATATGGATTTTTATTTTCTTTTTTTGCTGCTTTTTCCATTTTGTCTTCGCCTTCATCAGCGTCAGATTCTAAATGTCCAACATCAGTAATATTCATTACATGCTTAAGTTCATATCCATTATATTTTAATACTCTTCTCAATGTATCCATAAAAACATAAGCCCTAAAATTACCAATATGTGCATAACTATACACAGTTGGTCCACAAGAATACATTCTAACTGTGTTACCTTCTAAAGGACTAAATTCTTCTTTTCTTCTGGTTAAAGTGTTATATAGTTGAACTGACATAAACTAAATTTCCCCCTCAGTTATTTATTTTTTAAGTTTTAAAGTTAGAATAGCCCTACATATAATTTTATGGTGTTGTAGGAGTAGTTGGAGTTGTTGGTTGGCTTGGAGTATTTGGTTCGCTTGGTGTTGTGGGAGTTTCTGGATTTGTGGTAGTACCTCCTCCACTTTGAGTTCCGGTGTTTCCTCCACTCTGGGTTCCTGTATTTCCACCACTTTGCGTACCAGTATTTCCACTTCCTGTTGTTCCTGTATTTTCTCCTGAATTTGTTAATTTGTTAACTGTAATAGTAATTGTAACACCTTTATCTACTCTGGTTCCTTCTGCTAAGTTTTGTGATAAAACAATACCGTCCTGTTGTGTAGAATCATGCCCATATATTACTTGAATATTCAGTCCGGCTAATGCCATTCTTGCCTCTGTTTCTGTTTTTCCAACCACATTTACTATTGTTACTTTACTTGTTTCTTCTGTATGTTTAGTACATTTTTCTGTTGGCACTGTATATTTATTACTTCCCAATACTTTCCAATCTGCATTTTGTTCCATATCTGGTTTTTTAGAATAAGTTCTTTGCTCTGTTTCTGGGCAATATTCATTTGCCACCATTTTTGTTTCTTTACATATTTTTATTGTTGTGTGTCCATCGCATTTTTTAGGAACTGTACCTTCTACAAAGTATTCTGTATAAGTGCTTCCACATTGAGATGTAGCAAGTTTTCCTGATTGTCTACATACTTTTGCTGTAACTATATTATCAGGCTTTTCAAATCTAGCGGCCTTTTTATCTTTGTGAACTGTTTTCATAATATTAGCCCAAAGTGTTCTTGCATTTCCTACATTATACATAGTTTCGTTACTTCCATATCCATTCCAGCTAGCTGCTGCATAGTATGGTGTGAATCCACAAAGCCATGTATCCCAATCATCTTCAGTTGTTCCTGTTTTTGCTGCAACATCTATATTTGACATATAGCATGCATTAGCAGTACCTTGTGCACCTGTAACAACATCCATTAAAATATCTTTAATAATAAAGCTATTAGCTTCTGAAATAACTCTTCTCGTTTCTTGTTCTGGTTCTAAAACTTTTTCACCTTTGTTGTCAACTAATTTTTCATAGAATGTAGGCTCAATATATACGCCATCATTTGCAATTGCTGCATAGGCTGCTGCCATTTCTAATGTACTTGAAGTTTTATCTATACCACCAATTGCTAGTGAATTTTTCTTTGCATCTTCTTTAGTATAACTGTTTAACCCAAATGCATTTAGGTATTCTACTGCTTTATCTCCTCCAACAGTGTGGAACATTTTAACATTAACAATATTAGATGAAACTTCTATGGCTTTTCTAACTGTGCATAATCCTTGGTATCCACCTGCATTTTTTGGCTTCCAACTTATATTATTATTTATTTTTGCAAATTCTGTTAATGTATCATCAAAAATTGTAGACGCTGTAATAACTTTTTCTTCTAGTCCTGATGCAAGATTTGCCAAAGGTTTAATTGATGAACCTGTTTGCCTTCCTGATGTAGCATAGTTATAATTTAGACCTTTATCGCTTCCAAAATCTCCACCCATTGCAACAACTTTACCTTTTTTAAAGTCTATAATTGTAATTCCTGCATGAGTTTGTATTGTTTTGTTTACTACTTTTCCTTTTTCATTTTTTTCCTGTATTGTTTTCTTTTCAATATAGCTCTTTTTAGCCATTTCTTTTATTACAGTATTTTGAATTGTAGTATCTTGTGTAGTATATAATTTGTATCCTCCACCTCTAATCATATCATATGCTACTTTATAACTAATATCTTTTTTCTTTGACAAATCAGTAGCAGCTTCTTTTAAAGCTTCTGCTACAAAATATGTTGTATCACTAAATTCAATATTTCCTTTTTTAAATTTTAATCCCTTTTCTACTTTTTCTACTGCTTCATTGTATAATTTTTCAGCTTCTTCTGGGTCGTCTTCACAAATTCTGTTTTGTTCCTTCATACAATCTAATACATATTTTGTTCTTGATTTAATTTTTTCAGAGTTATCGTTATTTTCGTCATATGGAGTGTATGCATTTGGTGCATTGTTGATACCTGCTAAGAATGCTGATTCTGCTAAGTCTAAATCCTTTGCAGATTTTGCAAAATAATATTGTGCTCCGTACTCTACACCATGTAGTTCACCTCCACCTACAAATATAACATTAAGATATTTTTCTAGAATTTCATCTTTTTCAAGCATTTTATCAAGCTGGTATGCCCTTGATAGCTCACGAATTTTACGTTCTATACCTTCTTTACCAGTATCTGCATCATCGTTCATTAAATTTTTTACTAATTGTTGTGTTATTGTACTTCCTCCACCAACACTTGAACCGTCAGTTTTATGTAGTATATAACTAACAGTAGCTTTTATCGTTCTTAATATATCAACACCGTCATGTTCATAAAATCTTTTATCTTCTACTGCTACATATGCATTTGGAGTAAATTTACCCATTTCAGCTAAAGTTACATTTTTTCTGTTTCCATCACCTTCAGTTGCAGAAAGTAATGCAATTTGCTTACCTTTTGAATCTAATACAACTGTATTTTCATTTGCAATTAGTTCCTCTTTTGTAAGTGCCCATTTATCGCTAAGGAATATTCCTGCAACTATTCCCACTGCTATTAAGCATAGTAATAAAATTATAGCTAAGAAAATAATAATTGCTTTTTTTAGTTTAGAGTGTTTTTTCTTTCTTTTTTTGTTTGATTTTCTAGAATCTTCTTCTTTTCTTGCTCTTCTACTTGATTTGATTTTATATTGTGCTGTTCTATCATTATTTCTACTTCTTCCTACTTCTCCCATTAGGATTTCCCCCTATCTTTAAGAAGTTATATTCTATCGGAAATACGGTTTTTAGTATAATTAATCCCTTCTTAAAATCAGTTATATTTTAACAATGATATTATATAATATATTATAGAAAATTAAAAGGGTTTTGATAAATTAATTTTATGATTTATAAAATTTTAATATTTTATTTTTATTTTTTTATACAAAATGTTGTATATATCTTTTTCTATTTGACTTAAAAATGATATATACAACATTTTATGCGTAATAAAGCAACATTAAGCAAGGTCAAACATTATCACTAATGGTAATTAATTTAGTTACAGAAAAACAACTGTAAATATTTATTTTACAGTTGCTTTTGTTATAATATATTCTAATTTTCCGTTAGAAACTTCTACTGCTTCCGCCTCCACCAGAGTGTCCTCCGCCACCTGAGAATCCTCCTCCGGCCTCCAAATCCGCCAAAGCTTCCTCCTCCGTGGAACCCTCCACCGCCTAAGTATATGAAGGGTCCACCTATTCCTCTAAATCGTGCTAATATGATTATGATAAATATTATCAACATTATAATTTGTATTATTCTACCAGTAGCAACATTTGTGCTTGTTTTAGTTGCATTTTCTGAACCACTAATTGTTACTCCATATTCATCTGCTACTTCTCTTAAAAATGCACTATATCCATTTTTTATTCCTTCATCAAATTTATTTTCTTTTAAATATGGAATAATATATTCATCTTGCATTCTTCCTGTTTTTCCGTCTGGAAGTTTTCCTTCTAATCCATAGCCTACTTCTACCCTAAACTGCCTATCTCCATAAGAGCATAAAAGTAATAAACCATTATCCTTTTCTTCATCTCCTATTTTCCACTGGTTGAATAATTCATTAGCATATTCCTCTATACTCATATTATCCAATGATTTTACTGTTACAACTACTATTTGTGCACCCGTCTTTTTTTCTAATTCTACATTTGTATTTATAATATATTGTTCAGTTTGACTTGATAAAATTCCAGCATTATCATTTACATAGAAATTTGAAGTTGGGTTAAGTACAGCTGATTCTACTTGGTTAGTTCCAATAATAAATAAGATGAAAAACACTAAAAAGGCAAATATTAAACTTTGCCTTTTGTGATTTTTGTTTTTCTCAAACATATCTATTATACTGCTATTCGTTAATTCAGATTTCAAAATAAATCCTCCTTATTAATCAAAGTTAACAGTTGGAACGTTTTCACTTCCTTCACTTGCTTCAAAATATGCTTTTTTACTAAAATTGAACATACCTGCAATTATGTTGGTTGGGAATTTTTGTATGCTTAAATTATATTCTTTTACAGCATTATTATAATTTTTTCTAGCAACACTTATTCTGTTTTCTGTTCCTTCTAGTTCATCAGATAACTGAATAAAATTTTGAGAAGATTTTAAATCAGGATAATTTTCTACTACAACTAGCAATCTACTTAATGCATTTGTTAATTCAGTATTTGCTGTAGCCTTATCCTCTATACTTGTTGCCCCTGATAATTTACTACGTGCTTCTGTTACTGAATCAATAACATCTTGCTCATGATTTGCAAACCCTTTTACTGTATTTACTAAATTTGGAATCAAATCTGCTCTTCTTTGTAATTGAGTATCTATATCTGCAAATTTTCCATCTACTTCTTCACTTTTTGCTAAAATGCTATTATAGGTAGAACCAATTGTAATACCTGCTAATAATATGATTGCAACAATTACTATAATTGTAATTAAAACACCTTTTTTCATATTTTTTAATTCCTTCCTTTATATGTTTTTTTATTAAAATTAATATTTTCTTGACTATATTTTTTATTTTAATCAAGTTTTTAAGTAATATTTGTATTGTTTTATCCAAATATACCTTTTTTCTTTATTGGTGGTTGTTCATTCATTGTTTTTGCAAGTTGTGTTAAAAGTTGTCTTTGTTCTGGAGTTAATTTTTTTGGTACTTGAACCTGCACAGTAAATATTAAATCACCTCGTCCATTAGAATTTAAACTTTTAAATCCTTTACCCTTAATAGCAAATCTTGTACCTGTTTGTGTAGCATCTGGTATAGTGTATGTTTCTTCCGTACCATCTACCATTGGTATTTTTAGTTCTGCTCCTAAAGTTGCTTGTGTAAATGTAATTGGAATATCACACAGTACATTGTTTCCTTTTCTAGTATATAGTCTATGTCTTTTTACATGTACTGTAATATATAAATCACCTTTTGCTCCACCATTTTCTCCAGATTCTCCTTCACCTCTTAAAACAATGGTTTGATTATCATCAACACCTGCTGGAATTTTAACTGACATTCTCACTTGATTACGAACAGTTCCTTTTCCCTTACAAGTTTCGCAAGGTTCTTTTATAATTTTACCTGTACCATGGCAATTTGTACATGTTCTCATAGTTTGCATTTGCCCTAAAATGGTAGTTTGTACCTGTTTGATTTGACCACTACCATGGCAAACTGTACAAGTTTCTGGATGTGTTCCTGGTTTACTTCCTTCGCCATGACAAGTATTACAGATTTCTTTACGATTGATTGTTACATATCTTTCAGTTCCTAAAAATGATTCTTCAAAGCTTATTTCTAAATCATAGCGTAAGTCAGCTCCTTTTTTAGGTCCATTTTGTCTATTTCCACTTCTGCTTCCAAATCCTCCTCCAAAGAATGAAGAAAATATGTCACCTAAATCTCCAAAATCGCTAAATCCGTCAAACCCTGTAGAATATGTATATGTGCCATTTCCAAAAGGTCCTCCTGCTCCTCCAAATCCTTGTGGTCCTTCAGGTCCAAATTGATCATACATTTGCCTTTTTTGAGGATTGGATAAAGTTTCATAGGCTTCATTTACTTCTTTAAATTTTGCTTCTGCCTCTGCTTTATTATCTGGATTAGCATCTGGGTGATATTTTTTTGCTAAGCGACGATAAGCCTTTTTTAGCTCATCGTCACTTGCATTTTTATCTACTCCTAACACTTCATAATAATCTCTTTTTGCCATTTTTGTCTCCTATTAATTTGTCGCTTCTATATCATTATATTTCGACAATTATTTTTTGTCATCTTCATCAACTTTATATTCTGCATCATGGATATCTCCATTTTCATCAGCATGAGGTTCTTGTGTTCCTTCATTTGCTCCTTCTGCACCAGCATTTGCTCCATTAGCATTTGCAGATTGTTGATATAATTTTTCTGAGATAGAATAAAATACTGTTGTTAGTTTTTCTGTAGCTGATTTAATAGCTTCTACATCTGAACCTTCTAAAGCTTTTTTAGTATTAGCAATTTCAGCTTCTACTTTTGCTTTTTCTTCTCCACTAATTTTATCTCCTAAATCATCTAATGTTTTTTGGCTGTTATATACTAAACTTTCTGCATTGTTTCTTACTTCAATTTCTTCTTTTCTCTTTTTGTCTTCTGAAGCATGTGCTTCTGCATCTTTTACAGCTTTTTCAATATCTTCATCTGTTAAGTTTGTACTTGCTGTAATGGCTACTTGTTGGCTATTTCCTGTTGCCATATCTTTTGCAGATACGTGTACGATACCATTTGCATCAATATCAAATGTTACTTCAATTTGTGGTACACCACGTGGTGCTGCTGGTATTCCTGTTAATTGGAATCTTCCTAATGTTTTATTATCAGCTGCCATTTCACGTTCACCTTGTAATACGTGAATTTCAACGCTTGTTTGTCCATCAGCTGCTGTTGAGAATACTTGAGATTTTTTAGTTGGAATTGTTGTATTTCTTTCTATTAATTTTGTAAATACTCCACCTAAAGTTTCAATACCAAGTGATAATGGTGTTACATCTAGTAATACTAAATCCTTAACATCTCCTGATAATACACCACCTTGAATTGCTGCACCAATAGCAACACATTCATCTGGGTTAATTCCCTTATCTGGTTCTTTTCCTGTTAATTTTTTTACAGCTTCTTGAACAGCTGGAACTCTAGTAGAACCACCAACTAATAAAACTTTGTGTAAATCGTTTGCAGTAACTCCTGCATCTTTCATTGCTTTTTCTACTGGGACTTTTGTTGCTTCAATTAAATCACCAATTAATTCTTCAAATTTTGCCCTTGTTAAAGTAATATCCATATGTTTTGGTCCATTAGCATCTGCTGTAATAAATGGTAAATTGATTTGTGTTTGTTGTACACCAGAAAGCTCTATTTTAGCTTTTTCCGCTGCTTCTTTTAATCTTTGCATTGCCATTTTGTCTGTACTTAAATCAACACCATCTGATTTTTTAAATTCTGATATTAGGTAGTCGATAATTCTTTGGTCAAAATCATCTCCACCAAGTCTTGTATTACCATTAGTAGCTAATACTTCAAATACACCATCACCAATATCTAGAATAGATACATCGAATGTTCCTCCACCTAAGTCATAAATCATAATTTTTTGGTCTTGGTCTTCTTTATCCATACCAAAAGCTAAAGCAGCTGCTGTTGGCTCGTTTATAATTCTTAATACTTCTAGACCTGCAATTTTTCCAGCATCTTTTGTAGCTTGTCTTTGGCTATCGCTAAAGTAAGCTGGTACTGTAATAACTGCTTGTGTTACAGGACTTCCTAGATAATTTTCAGCATCTGATTTTAGTTTTTGTAATATCATTGCTGAAATTTCTTGTGGAGAAAATTCTTCTCCTTCAATTTTTACCTTTCTATTTGTTCCCATGTCTCTTTTAATAGAGATAACTGTATTGTCTGGATTAGTAACTGCTTGACGTTTTGCGATTTGTCCTACTAATCTTTCTCCATTTTTTGAAAATGCAACAACAGATGGAGTTGTTCTATTTCCTTCTGCATTAGGAATTACAACTGGCTCTCCTCCTTCCATTACTGCTACGCATGAGTTAGTTGTTCCTAAGTCAATTCCTATAATTTTTCCCATAATTTTTTACTTCCTTTCTTTTAGGTTAAAAACCTTTTTTATATTTTTTAAAATTAAAATCTAAATTAGTTTGCAACGACTACCATTGAGTGACGTATTACTCTGTCACCTATCATATAGCCTTTACGATATTCTTCTTTTATTTCTTTTTCGCCTAAAGTGTCATCTTGTATTAAACTTACTGCTTCATGAAGTTCTGGATCAAAAGTTTTTCCTACTGACTCAATTTCTTTTACTCCATTTGCAGTCAAAACATCTTTAAATTGTTTTAATACAAGTTCTATTCCCTGTTTATAAACTTCATCATCTGTTTTACTAGATACTGCTTTTTCTAGATTATCAATAACTGGTAAGAATTTTAAAACTATATCTCCAATTAAAGAGTTATACATTGCTTCTTTTTCTTTACTAGTCCTTTTTTTATAATTATCAAATTCTGCTGCAACTCTTTTTAATCTATCATCTGTTTCTTCTAATTGAATTTTTAAAGTTTCATTTTGTTTTTTTATTTCTATTAATTCATCTGTGTTTTCCACTACCTTTTCATTTGTATCTTTTTTTACTTCTTCGTCTTTTTGCTCAACTTTCTCTTGTTCCATTGCGTGTTTTCCTTTTTCGCTCACTTTTGTTACCTCACTTTCTTTTATTTAATTATCAGTTACTATCAATTTTTGTAAATGTCAGTTTGAAAATATTTCTTTTAATATCAAACTTACTCATTCAATTTTTTGCTTATATATTTCATAACTGAAATTACTTTTGAGTAGTCCATTCTCTTTGGGCCTATTATTCCAATAGTTCCTAAGTCTTTATCTTGATAACGATGTTTGAATGTTATTATACTAAAATCTTTTAGTTGTTCATTTTGCTGTTCATCACCAATATATACATTAATATCATTAGCAAATCCGGTATTTAATAAATCTAATACTATTTCCTTTGTATCTAGTAAATTAATAAAGTTTTTTGCTACTTCTAAACTTTTAAATTCTGGAAGTTCAAAAGCTTTATTTGCTCCTTCCAAATAAATTTGTGATTCTTCATTTACAACTTTATTTAACTGTTCCATAACTGGTTTTATAACTGATAAGCTGTAATTCATTTCTGAAAATATGTATTCTTCTAAAGGTTTATCAATTTCCTCTAATGGCTTACCTTTTAACTTATTACTGAAAATAAAATTTAAAGTATTTACTTGTTCTTCTGTAATATCATCGTCAAATTTAATAATAGTTTCCTTTACAATTCCTGTATCCGTAAGGATTACTGCCATTAGCATTCTTGTTCCTAATAATACAAATTTTACTTCTTCAATATTTTGATATCCTGTTTTAGGTCCAATAGCAACAGTAGTATAATGTGTAATTTCTGATAATGTATTTGTTGCTATTTTGGTTAAATCTTCAATTGCATTTACTCTTGTTTCTAGCTTTGATTGAATGTATTTAATTTCTTCTAAACTAAGGTCATCCTCTTTAATTAGTTCATCAACATAAAAACGATATCCTTGAGCAGAAGGAATTCTTCCACTAGAAGTATGAGGCTTGTCTAAGTAACCTGTTTTTTCTAGTTCTGCCATTTCGTTACGAATAGTGGCACTACTAAAGTCTAGTCCATATTTATGAACAAGGGCTCCAGAACTAACAGGTTCTGCAGTATTTATATATTCATCAATAATTGCTTGTAAAATTTTCTTTTTTCTTTCCTCCAACTCATTTTCACCTTCTTTTTTGACGATTATTACTAGTTAGATTTTGCATTTTTTAGGTTTATTATTTCCTAGGTATTTTGCTTTTATGCATTTCCCTAAGCAATTATTTTTTAGCACTCTTTTAGTTTGATTGCTAAACTTCCTATATATTATATCCATTTTTAGCAATTGTCAATATTAATTGCTAAAAATTCTGTGAATTTTTTGTGTTGTAAAGTGAAAAGTTAAATGCTATTATGAGAATAGTAAATAGAATTTAGTCTTACACAAGCCATTAATGTACAACTTAATGCATTTTTGATATGGTATTTATGCACTTGTTTTTGGTGAAAATGTGTAATCTAACTTTGTATTACTTTAACCCACTTTTGATTATACAAATTATAATAAGCTTTCATGTTAGATAATATTTATATTGTATTAGCCAATTTTTTCAATTTCTTGTATTTCTATAATATTATCCCTTAATGCTCCTTTTACTAATATAATGTCTTCTTTCTTTACATTTTGATAAATAAAATCTGCCATTTCATTATAGCCCTTTCCCCATACTATTTGATTATTATTTAATTCTAACTCCATTTTAATTACACAAATGTTTTTATCTCCTATACTCTTTTTATTTTTTTTATATATAAACTTATAATCTGATATATTTACTACTTTTCCTTTTATAAAACATAAATTTATCATTTTTTCTTTTCTCCTATAAAAAATATATTTTTTTAATAAAAGCATAAAATTTATATGTTCTACTTTAGTATTTTTAAAACCTAAAGCTTACTAATATAAATTTTACTGATACATGTTTACCTTTAAAAGTAGCATAAGCACTTTTATCGGATGGAATAAATCTCTTTAAATACTAATACTTTCACTGAATATATTCCTTAAAATATATTATCTAGAATTTGTATTAGAGTGAGAGGCGAGAAGAATTGTTGCCATTGGTATTGGTCGGATTGTTGTTGTTCCTATTACTAGGTGAATTGCTGTTGTTGTAATTACCCCCACGATTAACACGATTGTTGGTGTTGTTGGCCTTTTGATTTATCCCTAATTTAATTATTTAAATTCTAAATTACTATTTCAGATAGTATAAAAACTATCTTTTCTAAAATCTAATGTAATTTCTTAAATTTATTCAATTTCAAATAACTTTTTACTTAAGTTATGAATATTAGCATAATGAATATAACCCATATGGCCTGCTAAATATTTTTTTGCTTCTTTACTATTTATTTCACCTTTTCTAATTTTATATTTTAGTTCTTTTATTTTCTTCTTTAATTTTTGCTTACCTCTATCTCGTATTTTTAGCCTATATTCATTTATTTTATAGCCACAAAAATTTATACCTTGTTTACTTTTAAATATCTGTGTTTTTTCATTTAATTCTAATTGTAAGTTTTTTTCTAAAAATATTTTTATTTTTTCTAATACTTCTTTTGCTTCATTTTTAGTTTTAATTAATATTATGCTATCATCTAAGTACCTAAAGTAATATTTTTCTTTTAACTCATGCTTTATATACTGGTCCAGTTCATTTAAATAAATATTTGCCAATAATTGTGAGGTATAATTTCCTATTGGCAAACCTTTACGAATTATATTTACATCCTCTAGTTCTTCTTTTGTACAATTTGAATATATTATTTCATCTAATAGCCATAATAATTTCTTATCAGTTATTTTTTTCTTTAATATTGAAAATAAAATATCTTTATTTATACTATCAAAGTATTTTCTTACATCCATTTTTAGTATATAGTATTCATTCCATTTGTTTTTACAATGCTTCATTGCTTTTTGAACATCTAAACAAGCTTTATGCATTCCTCTATTTTTTATACAAGCATATGTATGATATATAAAGCACTTTTCAAAATATTCTTTTAAAAAATTATCTACTACAAATCTATGTACTATTCTATCTATATACCTACTTTTTTCTATTCTTCTTAGTTTTGGCTCTGTTACATAAAATACGCTATAGCCTCCATGTTTATATGTTCCAGTTTTTAGTTTTTCATACAACCACATAATATATTCTTCTTGCTTTAAATTAAATAATATTACTTCTTCTCTATAACCTTTACCTTTTCTACTTAAAATATGTGCTTTCATTAAATTTTCAAATGTTAATTTTTTATCAAATTCATTTCTAATAGTTCTTGGCATAATATTTTATTAAACCTCCTACTATTCTTCCTATTTCTGCTATTTTACTTATTGCTACTTCGAATTTCTTTTGATCTATCCATTTATTTTTATACATTATTCTTAAGTAAATTCTTTGGCAAATTAAGTATACGTCTATTTTATTTAAGTAATATGTTCTTTTTCCTTTTTCAACTTTGTTCATCATTAAAATATTTTCTAAAGTTTGATACATAGAAGTTTTATATTCATTTCCAATATTAAATTTTTCTATTCTTGGAAGTTTTAATATTACTTGTAGCATATATTCTATATATTCTTGGACTTTGGGAATTAATTTTAATTCTTCTTTATTTTCTTTATTTGCTTTTATATTATTTTCTTTAATATTTTTGTTATTTTCCATCTTCTTCACTCATTTCTTGTAGTTTAATTAGCGTTTGTTTTATTTTTTCTTTATTTTTAGTTATTTTATAGTCTATTAAGTTATGGTATTGGCATTTGCTACAATTAAAATGTTCTCTTGTTTCAGATATTGGAGAGCTTATATATCTTCCTATTTCTTTATACTTTCCTACCCCGATTTCATTTATACCTTTTGGTGTATAATCATATATTGCAAAAGATATTCTTTTTTCTTCTAATATTTTAATTATTTTTTCTATTTTTATAACTGGAATAGCACATTTGCATAACTCTTTTTTCATACAGCAATAATTTAACCCTAGATTTTCTGTTAATATTACTGCATCTTTTCCTACTCCATAAAAGAATACACCACTTCTTACTAATACTAAAACATCAGTGTTACATGATAAATTTTGTAATTTTTTTACTATTTCTAAATACTTCATAATTTCGATTTCCTTTCAATTTTTATTTTTCAAGGTAGCTTTTTCATGCATCTTTTTTTACATTTTACAATTGATTTTAGAAGCAAAAAAATGCAAAAAAAATATACCACGAAGTGGTATACCACGAAGTGGCTGATTTCAATGGTGTAGTTATCTTTTAGGATAACTCACCATCGAAATCAGCGCTTCTTGGTAAGCTACTTTTCATAGCTATTCCAAGAAGCCTCTTATTTAATTATTCTCCACTGCTTAAGCATTTCCTTCTTTCACAATGGATCTTTTCGAAACCCTTACGGGTTTCTTCTACAGCTTACAGTTTTACATAAAGTGAGAGGCGAGAAGAATGGCAGCCATTGGTACTGGTCGGACAGCTGCTGCCCCTATTACTAGGTGAATAGCTGTAGCTGGAATAACCCCCACGACTAACACGAAAGCTGGTGAGGTTGGCCTCCATTGTCCATTCATAACTGTTTCCTAATAAATCATATATGTTACATAATTTATCGTTTTCCTCCGATCCTGTTTTTCTATCTGTTTTATCTGTATTTCTTTCTGCGTCTGCAGTTGGTGTTGCATTTGTTACGTCAATTCCATTACTTCCCATCCATTTCATCATTGCATCATACTGACTTCCCCATATTGTACTTGATACTACTGATAAATTATTATTACTCTTTTGCGCAAATTCTTTATTATATTTATATTGTACATACCAATTACTATTTGCATCATTATTATAAAATGATGTCTGATTTGCTTTACTTTGTACTTTAGATCCTGTGGTTGAATCTAAACTAGTCTCATATCTTCCTATATAAAATCCACCATATTTTTTTACGCTTTCTATCATGGCTTTAAATTCATCTTGTAACTGCTTTTTAAAATTTTCTTTTGTTTTTGTTTCTCCTGTTTTATATTTTTCTTCTACTACTTGGTCTAAATAAGTTTGATTTGCATCATATGAATTATTATCTAAAATATCTGGCTCGCGGTAACTTGTTGTTCCTACTCCATAATTTGTTTTTTCAGTTGCAGTTAACTTGTTATTTGCCCAACTAAAATCATATAACTTTCCTTCATAGTTTCCATTATTTTCTTTATACATTTCACTCGGATTTGGTACTGGTACCCATACAAATTGGTTGCCATTACTTTTTGTAGTTCCATTTTCTTCTGTTGTTACACTGTCCGTTATTACTATTCCTGCTTTTACTGTTGGATATTTATTACTTTCATTATATTCGTCATCTGTAACTTTTTCACAGTCAACAGTGTCATCCATTTCTTGTGTTACTATTGTATATCCTTGTGGTATAGTTAATATATCTCCATTTTCATCTTGTACTCTTTTATTTCTATCTTTTGCAAAATCTTCTCCTTTTTCTATTGCCTTTGCTATTGGTGTTGCTTCACCTAATGCTTCTCCCATATCTCCTTCTAAATCTGATAGTCCTTTTTCTGTATCTGATTGTGCGTTTTTTGTTGCATCTGCTGCTTCTCTTGCTTTGTT
>CANRPQ010000011.1 GCA_947632525.1 uncultured Clostridia bacterium | reverse complement strand
TATTTATTTGATGATATAAGATTTTATATGGGACATAGTGTACTAGATGGAAAAATGGGCGAAGCATATGCTGATAATATATATACTCCTAAATTTGCTATTCTTATTGTAAGGAAATATTGCTTTATGAGCGGTATTATTGATGCCACTACTTTAAAAAAAGTAATAGATGAAAAATTAAGATTATATACAATAATACCAAGTGATAATTTAAAATTGCTCATCGAAAGTATTTATGAAAATAATATAAATAAATCTGAAAGATATTCTATAAAAAAAGATGTATATTTTGATATTTCTAAACTAGAGAAGTTATCAAATAATATTAAATCAGATTTTAAAATTATAAAAATTGATGAAAAGTTAGCAAATAGAATAAAATTCGAAAAATTTATTAATATAACTGACAATTATAATGAAGATGGAATAGGCTTTTGTTGCCTAAAAGATAATGAGATTATAGGAGTTGCTTCATCAAATATAGTCTATAAAGATGGAATTGAAGTTAATATAAAAGTTAGCGAAAATTTTAGAAGGAAAGGAATAGGAACAGCTTTAGCTGCAAAATTGATACTAGAATGTATAAAAGAAAATAAAAAAGTTAGCTGGGATGCTGCAAATATGAATTCTGTAAAATTAGCAGAAAAATTAGGATTTAAATATGACTCTAAATATAATATCTATAATTTTACTCAAGAGTAGGGAAGAGTTGGAAATTTCAAAATTGTTAAAATTAAATATAAATATTTAATATGGTAAGTTCTTAATATTATAATGTTAAGAAATTATTTAAAGAATTTATTGAAAAAAGCAAAAATATATAAAATATTAAATTAATAAATTGTTAAAACAATTAAAAGAAGAAAAACACGAAAGGTAGGAAAAGAAAAATGAGTAATATATCAAGAGAAGAAGCATTTAAATTATTAAAAGAATATAATAAGGATAGTTTTCATATTAAACATGCTTTAACAGTAGAAGGTGTTATGAAATATTTTGCAGAAAAATTGGGATATGGTGAACAAAAAGAATTTTGGGGAATTGTAGGATTATTACACGATTTAGACTTTGAGAAATATCCAGAAGAACATTGTATAAAAGAACAAGAAATAATGAAAGAAAAAGGAATTGATGAAAAAATCATACATGCAACCGCAAGTCACGGATATAATTTAACAGTTGATATAAAACCAGAGCATGAAATGGAAAAAATATTATATGCAACTGATGAGCTAACAGGATTAATTGGAGCAGTTGCTATTATGAGACCATCTAAAAGTGTACAGGATTTAGAATTAAAATCAGTAAAGAAAAAATATAAAAACGAAAAATTTGCGGCAGGATGTTCAAGAAAAGTAATAGAGTATGGAGCAGAAATGCTAGGATGGGAATTAGATAAACTAATTGAAGAAACAATATTAGCAATGAGAGTAGATGAAGAGAGAATAAATAACTTCATGAATAATATATGTGAATAATAAAAAGATTAAAATTAGATATCATCATATAAGCAAGTGAAGATGTTTACAAGCACTTGCTTATTTGTTATACTTTAGCCAGATAAATTTGTGGAGGAAAGATATGAAGAAATTAAATAAAAGTGTAATTGCATTATTAATAGTAATGATAATTTTATCATTCACAAATATTTTAAATATTAAAGTAAATGAAAAAGTCTTAAATTTAGCAAGTATATCAGTAATTGTAGGTATTATAGCATATTTTACTACTAGAAAAACAAATGAAGTTGTAACATCTGGATTAGATATAAAAAAGTGTTGTTCTTCTTTTAAAGATGTAAAAGTTATATTATTATCAATTACCCCTGCATTATTAAATATATTATGTTTTATAATTGCAAAAAGATTTTTACCTAAATATATTGAGCATTTAGGCAATAGAACAAATTTTATAGATTCATCAGAAATAATAAAAACAATATTAATGCTTGCGATAGCAGCATTAGGAGAAGAAATTGCGTGGAGAGCATTTTTTCAAAAACAAACTACAAAAATCATAAAATTTATACCTTCATTAATAATTACATCGGTTTTATTTTCTTTAGGACATTTTAATTTTAACAATCCGTTAATTGTTATTTATGATTTAATATTTATATTTATAAATTCTATATTTTATGGTCTTGTATTTAAGAAGACAGACAATGCATGGTGCAGTTGGATTTCACATTTTATTGCTAATGTAATTGGTATATTTATGATGTAATTAAAACACAAAATAGTAATTTATTGTTTAGAAAGGAAAAATATTATGAATATAAAGGTAATAACAATTTGTGGAAGTATGAGATATTCAAAAGAAATGATGAAAATATCTGAAGAATTAGAGCTAAAAGAAGGTTATGCAGTTATTCAATGTGTTTATAATGTAGATGGAAAAAAATATGAAGGTATTGATGCTAGTATTTTAGATAAAATTCATAGAAAGAAAATTGACATTAGTGATGCAATATATGTTGTTAATATTAATGGATATATTGGAAATAGTACTAAAAATGAAATTGAATATGCAAAACAGAACAATAAAGAGATAATATATCATGAACCGATAAAGTAAAACAAATTACAATTTATAACATTATAAAATTATTTCATTTTATAAAGCATCAAAATCAATTTTAAGACATTTTAATATTTAACTAACAAAGTTTATCATCTAAATAATAAGCTGAAATAAGTTTACTTAAAGGAATAGAGAGATTTTAAAGATAGAACCTGAAACATGGTCTTATTTTTTGACCACTATACTGAATTGCACAAAACTTTGATAATACAAACCAATATATAGGTTAAATTTAATAGTTTGAGTAAATAGAAATTATAGATGTTTTAAAAATATATATAATTTTTTTGATTTTTATGCATATTTATTGAAAAAGTATAAAATTCTAGAAAAATCTTCAAAAAATATTGATTATTAAATAAAAATATGCTATATTTTAAATATAGCAAGCAATAAATTTATATAATTTGCATATAATATTATTGCTAGAAATAGCAAAAAAAGTTGGTGAATCCAGCCGTAAAGTTGGAACTTAAAAAAGCGGTGAATCCAGCCATAAATTGGAATTTGAAAAAGCGGTGTTTCCAGCCATTAAATTGGAACTTAAAAAAGGGGGATTAGAGGCAAACTCTAATCCTTTTGTATTATTGTGTTTTTATAAATTTTAATATATAATTAAAATGCTAAGGAGGTAATTTGTGATGATTATAAATTTAAAGATTGTTAGAGTTAATTCAAATTATTGTGATTATTTAAGAAAATTTGATAATAAAGTAGCTTATAATAAAAATGAAAAAGAATTAAGACCTTTTATAGGTATATTATTTCAAATAGATACTTGTGAGTATTTTGCACCATTGTCAAGTCCAAAGCCTAAACATAAAAATATGAAAAACACCCTAGATTTTTTCAAAATAAAGGATGGGGAGTTAGGTGCTGTAAACTTTAATAATATGATACCAGTAAATGAAGATAATTACTCTTTAGTAGATTTAAACAAAGAAACTTTAACTATTGCGGAATTGAAATATCAAAAATTATTAAGAGAACAATTAGATTGGCTAAATGCAAACTATAAGCAAGTAAAAAATAAATCTTTTAAACTATATCAATTATACAATAATGGAAAATTACCAGAAAATATAAAATCAAGATGTTGCAATTTCAAATTATTAGAAGAAAAATGTGTTGAATATAATAAATAATATCTAAGCGACAAATTACATGTATAAGTCAATATAAAATTTAAAATAGCAAAAAATTACTAGAGTAGGAGAGAGGGACAGTTTTGAAAAAATAGATATTTTAAGTTAAATAAATTAATAAAATTTCAAAATTAAAACCAAATCACTTGCAAAATATTTCTAAAAATTAAAAATCACTTATCGCTAGTCACAGAGGCTCTATTTTCTTTTGGAAAATTATTGATAAAATGGAAATATTGTTGTATAATATTATGGACTAAAATTTAAAATAAATGGGGAGGTCTTTTATGAATTATAAAAAAATAATATCAAGCATTATTATTATATCATTAATACTTGCGCAATTTAGTTTCTTAAGCATTTTAACTCCAAAGGTTACATATGCTACAGAGCCAAAAAGTACAAATATTGCAGAAAAATATTTTTACGAACAATTAGATGATGATTCTAAAGTTTTTTATGAAATTTTTGATGAAATGTTTTTCGGATGTAATTATGACAAATTAAAGGCTGAATTATCAAGGCAAGACACTAAGTTTGGTGTTGATTCTAGAGATATTACTGAAAAAATAAACAAAACAGAAGGTTTAAGAAATAAATTACAAGCATACACCAAAGGAAGCCAAGACCTATTAAATACAATGGGAGCTGCAAGAGATGCTTATTTTGCTGACCATGCAGGACTTTTCTTTGTTGATCCTGATTACATTACTTTAAGAGTTTTAAGCCAAGCAGGTCAACTAAAAGTATTTATTGGAATAGGAAGATCAGAAACCTATATAAATAAAGCTTTTTGGGATTATTCTAATAAAAAAGTTAAAGTTAATGAGTTGAAAACTGCTCTTGGTACTGTAAAAACTGAATTAGATAAAGCTGTTGATGAAGTAGAGAAAGTCACATCAGATAATGATGAAGATATAACAATTAAAAAGATTGAAAAAGCTCATGACATTATTATTAGAGCAAATGCTTATAAACTAGAAGAAACAATTATAGAAGAAAATTATAAAATTGATCACCAACAATTGGAAGGTCAAAAAGGTGATCCATGGAATGTTAGAACTGTTTATGGAGCTTTTGGACCAAAACATGAAATCGTTTGTGAAGGTTTTGCAAGAGCTTTCAAAATGATATTAGACGAAATTAATATTCCTTGCGTTTTAGTATATGGTGCTTATACATCAAGTACTAGATATGAAGAACATATGTGGAATTATGTTCAATTAGAAAATAAATGGTATGGAGTTGATACTACATGGGATAATACAGATACAAAAGATCCAGATGCTGCAATTGAAGAAAGAGATAAAGAAAAAGTATCTTATCAATATTTCTTAGCAGGTGAAGACATAATGAATCTTAACCACACAGTTACAGGAATTATGTCTGTTTCTAATAAAGAATTTAAATATCCAAAAATTGAAAAATCAAGTGACAAATATAAGTTAGCATCAGAAATTGCAGGTTTAAGAGTTGAATTAGATGCTAATAGTTATGACTCTGATGATGATATTAAAGCTGCTAAAATTAAAGTTAGCTATTTCATAGATTTAAATGAAAATGGTGTTGAAGACCCTGGAGAAAGAATGGGTTATAAAAAAGCTAAAGAACATGGATACTATTTATTAAGTAGTATGATGTCATATAAAATTCCAGAGCAAACTACACATCAGAAACCTTTAAATTTTGGTGAAGAAGGTTGGAACTATAATGGATATTTTGCTTATATCAATCCAGATATTTATGGAGCAATAAATGATTTCTATGATGATGGAACAGAAGTAAAGGATAATGATGGAATAACTGATAAAAATTCATACGTATCTTTTTATAATGCAAGTTGCAATTTTATGTATTTTGGTGTAACAACTGAAAAACCAGTTGAATGGTATGATGGAATTGATAAAAATCTAACAGATTTATATAAAATGACAACATATTTAGGAACTTCAGCAGATATGGTCGCATTATCTGATAAAATCCATAATCCAGCTGGTGAATATGTAAAACCACCATATATAGAGTCTGCATCACCAATTCAAAACTCAACAATGCTTATTGAAGATGGTCCATATGATGTAACAATAGTTTATGATGAAAAATTAGTTGAAATTGGTGACGAAGAAAAAGTAGAACCAAAAGTTACAATTGATAATTCTTCAAATACTAAATATAACGATTATGAATTAACTGATTTCCATTTCGATGGAGATAAAACAATAACATTTAAATTTAAACCAAGTCAATTATATGCTGATGATTCAGTATATTATACAATAGATATGTTAGGTCTTATGGGAGAAACATCTCATAAGAGACCTATGGCAGCGAGTTACTTCTGTGCACATAAATGTTCAGCTTATGCTTTTAAATCACAAGGATTTGACTGGAACGTTTATGGAAAACCACAACTTATGGATGATGCAAGCTTAAATGATTTAGCAAACTTCGAAGCTTTATCAGATGAAGAAGGTGCAGATTTATCTCAATTATTAAAACATAGAATGACTTTAGTTACAGAGACTACAAAACCATCTGAAGAAAAAGAAATGAATAAATTATTAGAAAATAATGAAGAGCTAACTGATGGTGGTAAAATAGTAGAGACTCAAACATATAATATTAAATTAACATTATGTAAAATGCAAAAAATTAAAGATGGTCAAAAAGTTAGAATAATGCTTGGTTTCCCTGATGGTTATGGACCAGAAGATGCCGGTGTTACATTTAAAGCTTATCACTACACTAAAGATGCTTCTGGAAGAATTACAGGAGTTAATGAAATTCCTTGTATGGTAACAGAACTTGGATTAATTATAGAATGTGATGCATTTAGTCCATTTACAATTGCTGCTATTGAGGGGGCTGAAGTAGAAGATACATCTAAAACAGTTATTTTCCAATCAAATGAAGGTGGAGATATTTATATAGAAGACAAATTAGCTGATAGTGCAAAATTTGATGAAAAAAATAATGAAGTTACTATAAAAATTAAACCAGTTGATGGTTATGTAGTTGATGATATAGTTATTGGAGAAAAAGTCGTTGATGTTAATGGTGATGACATTGAAAAAGTTTCTGCTGTAAGTAGTTCAAATGAAATATCTTATACAATAAAATATGATGATTTAAAAGATCAAGCAGGTAGTGCAATGGTTGCTAAAGTTGCTTTTATTCCTGAAACTATTAAAGAAGAAGAAAAATCTAAAGGATTAGAAATTGTTGCTCAACCTTTAGTTCAATCTTCATTTACTGTTGAAGCTGAAGTAAAGAAAGATGGGGAAGCCTTAGCAGATAAATCTCTTGATGAGGGAGACGAATTTGAAGTTGAATATAAAATTACTGACATGAAATCTGTAGGAAAACAGGGAATTAAAGGAATTGGAGCTTTACTTTCTTATGATAGACAAAAATTACAATGTGAAGAAGTAAAAGCAGGAGAAGGATGGAAAATTCAATATAATAAAGATGACAATGGAGAAAGACATAATATAGTTGCAACATATAAAATTGAAAATGAAATAATGAAAACAATTTCTCCAGAAGATGGAAATGAAGAACAAATTGGTAGCGTGATATTTAAAGCTAAATTTATGGTTTTAGAAAATAGAAATACTACTGAACAAATTAAACTTTCACATATTGAAGCTGGAACTGGAATAAAAGATTCAGCAGATGTAAAAGCAAATGATGTTATAACTAGTGTAAAAATTGAAAAATTAGATACACCACCTATTGAAGAAAAATTAGAAAATACTAATGGAGCCCATTTCATAATTACAGATTCATTAGTAGAAGGTGTAGAAGTTGGAGAAACAGTTGCTACTTTAAAAACAAAACTTACATCAGGAAGTATTTTACCAGTTAAGTTCTTTAAGAAGGTAGATGGTTCTGAAACATTAAATGAATTATCTGATAATAACAAAATCGGAACTGGAACAATCATTGAAGTTGGTGAACACAAATGGACAGTTGTAGTTAGAGCTGACTTAGATGGTGATGGTGAATTAAAAATAAATGATATAAGTTTATTTAAACTAGATTATATAGGCGAGAAAAGACTTGAAGGAGAATACTTACTTGCTACTGAAATGGATACTTATAAAGAAGAAATGAATGAAACTGATATAAATGATTTAGTTTTGATGATTTATGAATATAACAATATAGAAATGAAAGATTAGAGGAAAAGTAATGAAAAAGAAATTATTAAATTTAGGAGTTATGTTATTAGCATTAACAATGTTGTTTTCTGTAAAAGTTTCTGCTTATACAATAAGTTCAGCTGACATTGCTATAACACCTTCAAAAAATGAATATAATGCAGGAAGTATCGTTGACTTTACAGTAACTTTAAAAGGTTTAAATGCTGATACAGGACTTATAGCCATGGGTGCTTACGTAAATTATGATTCAAATTTATTAACATTAAATACATCTGCACAAGGCCTTTCAGGCTGGGATAGTGCAACAATTTCTTCAAACACAAATAGATTTGTAACAACAAGAATGGAACACTCTAAAAATAATGAAGATATTTTAAAAATATCATTTACAGCAAAAGATGTATCCGAAAATACAAAAACATCTATAAGCTTAAAGAAAATTGAATTATCAAATGGAGCAGAATATGACATAAGTGAAGTAAAATCTGCAGAAATAACAATTATGCCAAAATCTAGTACGTCTCCTTCTGATAATCCAAGTAAGCCAGATAATGGAGATAATCCAAGCAATCCGGGAACTGAAAATGATAATTCAAAAGAAGATGACAAAAATAAAGACAACAACAATTCGGCAAATGATGGAAATGGAAATAATTCTAGTAATAATGGGAATTCATCAAATAGTTCAAGCTCTAAGGAAAATTCTGAAAGCAAGAATAGTGAATCTACTTCTAGTAATAAAATTCCTAATTTAGGATCTAATCCATATATTAAAATCACAATTTTAATTGTTGCAATTATTACTTTAATTCTATTTATAAGATTAAAACTAGTTAATTTAAAGATAAAGAAACAAATAAAGATGAACGAATCTGATTATAAAAAAGACGATACTGACAGCAAAGAAGATAAGTAGTAATAAAAATTAATCATAACCACCCGTTTTACAGGTGGTTATGATTATAAATTTTATATATAACATTTTTTATTCATGTCTAATACAATAAAATATATGTCTAAAAGAAAATCTCACAGAAGTTATATATCAAATTAGTTGAATTTAGTTCCTTATTTTACTTATACGAGCTAATAACCAATGCATTTTAATATTTTCTTGTTATATTTTTTTTTACAACTATTAGCAATATTCTAATATTTAGATACTTAGATTTAAATGATTTTTTATAATTTTAATTTAAATATAAGACTACTCTAAACCCAACTTTTTCAAGAGGTTCTACATTTTTTAAATTATTGTTACAAGCAGAAAAAATATCACCTGTATGATCAAAGTGACCACCTGAACAATAATAACCTAATATTTCGTTTTCGTTAATTTGCAAATAATCATCTGTATAGCACCATAAATTTCCTGCTATATCATAAATGTTATTCGTCATATTTCTATCAGTAGCACCTGTAGATAAAATCATATTTTTACCAGATTTCATTTTATTTTCCGCATATTGATAATTTTCTCCATAATCATCTGAATAATATCCAGAAAAAATAAAATTTACATTAGAATAATTTCCAAAGCTTGAACTATCTTCATATACATTATAATTACATGAATAAAGCCATGCTATCATAGATTGCCATTGTTTTTGTGTTGGTAAGCCACTTTTTAAATTGTTATTATTATACATACTTTCTGCATTTAATTTAGCTTTCTTTAAACTAATAAAATTCCATGGAAGTATCCCTTTTTGACTTACAGGCTTACCTAAGACATCATTTGTTTCAGCACTAATATTATTAAATCTTTGTTGCATTTCTTTTGCAACTCCTGCTTCATAACGGGAGATATAGAAACCACCGTATTTTAAAATTTGTTTATCTTCTATATTATTAATATTTAATTCTTCTGCATTGTATCTGAATTGCTTTTCTACATATTCATTATTATAAGTAATTTTTTCTAAGTTGACAGGAACCCATACAAATTGATTTTCCTGTTCATCTTCAATTACTAATCCATTGTTCCAACCAATAGGAATATCGTTTTCTAATTTCCAACTTGCAGATGTGGTTTCTACTTTTTTAAATCCTTCTGGTATCACAGGATTATTATAAAAAGATACTTTTTCTATTTTAGCAATATTATTATCTGTATTTTTTGGTATATTTAAATATAATAAGACAAGTATACAAATTAATATAAATGCAATGATGAGTATAACTACTAGTTGTTTTTTCATTTAAATTCCCCCTTATTTATTAACATTACAATCAAGAATATCTTATCATATAGACATTATGTAGTCAATAAAGTTATATATTTACATGACTTGAGTATTTTAGAAAAAATATAAAATACATCTACAAGGTGATATTATTGGAATTCTTGACGAAAATCTAAACAAAGTGGTAAAATATACATATGATAGTTGGGGAAAAGTAATATTAATAATCGATGCTAATAGAACACCAATAACTGATGAAAAGCACATATACTTTTCCACATGAACACAAGTGATATTTAGATAATGGCCTATAAACATTAATAGATTGAATATATACACGAAGAAAAAATAATTATTAAAATTTTACTTAAATCAATGATAATACTATATATTGCGAAAGGAATGATAAAATAATAATGGATAGACAAGAAATATTAAATAATTATTATAATGAAGATTGTATTGAAGACACTAGGCTTGAAAGTCAGCATGGACAAGTTGAATTTTTAACTACTATAAAATATATTGAAAAATATTTAAAATTTGATTCAAAAATACTAGAAGTTGGAGCTGGAACTGGTAGATATTCACTTTATTATGCAAATAAAGGATATGATGTAACAGCTATTGAATATATTAATTATAATCTTGATGTACTAAAATCAAAGATAAAAGATGGCACAAAAATAGTTGCTGAACAAGGTGATGCAGTTGATTTATCAAGATTTAAAGATGATTCATTTGATATAACATTAGTTCTTGGACCTTTATATCATTTATATGAAGATAAAGATATAAATAAAGCTATTGAAGAAGCAATAAGAGTTACAAAAAAAGATGGAATAATTGCAATTGCATATTTAACGAGTGATTCTATAATGATTGATTGGGCACTTATGAAAAATCATTTAATAGATGGATATCCAAATGATTTCAATAATAATTTCAAAATGACCAGATATCCACAAGGTGTCTTTGCTCCATTTTACATTTCTGAATTTAAGACAATAATGAATAAATTTGATGTTGCATTATTACATAATGTTGCAACAGACGGTTTTACAAGTCATGTTAAAGATAAAATAGATTCATTATCTAAAGAAGAATTTGATGTTTGGATGAGATATCATTTATCAACGTGTGAAAGAGAAGATCTTCAAGGCTATAGTAGCCATATGTTATATATTTGTAAGAAAAATTAAATGGAATGAAAAATATTATTTTTCCTAATATTGATAAAATATTAGAACAATTATTATAATTTTTTGTTTATTGTAGTTAGATAAATAGCAAAATGAAATTAAATAATAGGAGTGAAGTAGTAATGAATAATTATTTTATAATACACGGAAGTTTTGGAAGTCCGTTTGGAAACTGGTTTAGTTGGTTATATGATTTCTTATCTAGTGATGGAAAACAAGTATATGTACCACAATTTCCAATAGGTGTAGACTATCAAAATTATGATAACTGGAGCAAATTGTTAAAATATTATTTGGAATTAGGATTAATAAATGAAAATACAACTATAATAGCTCATAGCATAGCACCTGTATTTGTTTCTAAATTTTTGACAGAAAACAAAGTTAAAGTGAAGAAACTTATATTTGTATGTGGATTTAATAATTATTTAGGAATAAATGAAGAATATGATACAGTTAATAAAACAATGTATTTTGATAATTTGCAAGATATAAAACAACTTGTAAATGAAATCATATGTTTTTATTCAAATAATGATCCATATGTAAAATATGAAGTTGAAAAAGAATTTGCCAACACTGTTGCAACAAAACAAATTTGCATTCAAAATGCAGGACACATAAATAGTGAGAGTGGATATGATAATTTTGAAGATATAGTAAGTTATTTATAGTAAAAAAGCAAAAGCCTTGCACAAATTAACTTTTCCGTTTATATGAATCAATATAAAATTAGAATAGTAAAAAATTGCTAGAGTAGGAGAGAGACAGTTTTTAAAAAATAGATATTTTAAGTTGAATAAATTAATAGAAATTCAAAATTAAGCATTAATCTCTTATAAAAATATTTCTAAAAAATTTTTTATAAAGCAAAAGCAAAATCATAAAAATATAATTTATAATTTAAAATTAAGATTTTGAAAATAAGAATTTTAAATTGTTACGAATATTAAATTTCAAAACCGAACATTTGTTATAACTAAAACTTTTTTAGGTTTAAATGTAATTTTTATAAATATTTAATAAAATTTTAAAATAAATATTTCTATTTACAACATTATAAAATAATTTTATTCTATAAAGCCTCAAAATCCATTTTAAGACATTTTTATATTTAACTAATAAAGTTAATCATCTAAAACATATTTTTAATATTTAAGAATTACTATTTATATAATGCAAATTTGGTAAAATATTGTAAAATCAGTAGTTTTTGATAAAACCTAAAAAATGGCTAAAAAAAACGACGCTCTAAAATCGATTTTAAGGCGTTTTTATAAATTAGACATATAGTTTGTTGTCTAAAAAATGAGATAAAAGTTTAAAAATAGCTAATTTGAAAGATTTAGGAATTTTTTCATAATAAAATAATTAATCAGATTAAAATAATAAAAATAATTATAATATTTTTAATTAAATGTTATATAAATATTTAATTATGATATAAATATTGAAAATCAAGGCTTAAGAGAATCGATTATGAGACAATTAAAAATAATAGTAATATATAAGATTATACTAAAATAAGATATAAGAGAGAGCTTAAGGTTAGATATAGCAAGAGATACAGCCATTACAAAAAACACAAAAAAGTCCTATCTCTTATTGCACAAAACTTTGATTTTGCGCAATAAGAATAAAAACTGTAAACCTATTCCCTAATTACCACCACTTTATATTAGTATAATAAAAATAACTATAAATAATTTGAGATAATGCTTTAGTAACACAATCATTGTCAAATTTTATCTTATAACCACCTTCAAGCATATTCTTTATTTTTGCCCTATAATCCCTAGTCAAATTTCTTAAAGGAAAACCATTCTGAATAGCATATAAAACCGCCAAAAGCGTTTTATTTTTATAATCAGATAAACTATAAACATAATTATTCAAATAAATGCATGGAAAAAAATTGTCATACTTCCATATCTTCATTTTTCTTACTTCAAATTCATCTGCTACCCTACTTATTTCTATCCTTGTAAGATTTCCAGTTATTTCTAGATTACTCTCAATTTTTTTATTATATATTTTTACCCTTCCATTACCAGTACCAATATAAACCGTTTTATTATCAAACCCCCTATTGTCTATTTTTTCAAGATGTTTTCCACTCATATCCCATATTAAATCTAAAATATTAACTTTCAAATCTATAGCAATATCATAACTAACGATATACCAATCACTTGACACGGATAATAGATAATAAATAATATCATTATCAGAATAATAAAGTTTATTAGGGTTGAATTCTATAGTAAAATTATATGTATCATTATTAATACCACCATATTTTTTATCAATACTAGCTTGTCTTTTCTCAGAATTATGCAAAAAACCAAACCAAAAGCTTATACCTTCTTCCAATTCAATTACATAGTTATAAAAAAAATTTTTAATTTGTGAAGAACTAAAATTCTTCTTTACATATTTCTTCCAACAAGTAGCAAACCTAAACTCTATCTCTGAAAATTTTGAATAAGAAATATAACATTTAAGTCTAATCATATCTATAGAATAAGTTATATTATTAAATTCTTGTTTTTTAGCATGATATAAATTTTCAATTTTCATAAAAAAAACTCCTAACTACATAAATTTTAAAAAAATTGAAAATTGCATAATTAAAATGTAACCTGACTCTTTACATACTCTCACAACAATTTCAACAATATTTGTCATTTTTTTAATTGCAGAATTCTGCACATTTTCCCGCTTGTTAGATAGAGCGGGAAAAAAAGTTTTTTCTTTAGGGGGACTATCCCCCTTCTGAGACGTTTGCACATCCGTGCAAACTAGTCTCAGCCCCCGCATATCAGAGCACCTCACGGAGAACTATTTATTAAAAACATATTATTACTGAACACTTATAAACGGCAACTTTCTAACTATCCACATAATCAACTTATAAATTAGCTCAAAATTAATTACTACTAACAACACAGGAATAATAATCTTAAGAGTTAAAGGCCTAATAAAAAAACCTAACAAGCTTAAATTATCAAATATTAAATCTAAAAAACTATCTATAGAACTAGAAAGTTCTGAAGGAAAAGCAGGAATATTAATCCAACCAAAAACAAGATTAATAATATTATAAAGCCAAACCATTAAAGTATCCCAAACAGCAGAGGCAAACTCTATCATTTATCAAACACCTCCATTATTTTATTTTTTAAAAGATTAACCAAAGCAAATATAATAATTGCATCTACTACTACCAAATAAATATCATGAATATTTTTCATAACTTCATTTTTTAATAAATCATTAAAATTAAAATGAGTAGCTGAAATAAGTTTTTGCTGAGTAAATGGTTCTTTTAAATCAGGAATATCAAAAGAAGGTTCTTCAAATTTAACATTTTTTATTTTATTTAAAACATTAATAGCCAAATCAAAAGGATATACTAAAAAACCAAACCTCTCCTTAAAAAAATTAACATATTTAAACAAAATAGAACCGTCAACCATTAGAATTTTATCAAAATCAATTTCTATACTTGAATAAGTCCATTTATCTAAGTCACTATTATAAAATTTCACGTAATAAATACCGTCGGCGTCAAACTCATCATTTTTAACACTAAAATAAAATTCACGCTTTTCATCTTCCCCTATATCCTCAGAACTATCTAAAGGATTAAGAACTTCCGTCCAAACATCAGAATTATTAAAATCCTTTTTTATATCAATATCTTTAGCATAAAAACATTTCAAAGAAATCAACTCATTTACTTTAAATTTTTGAGTAGTAATGTAAATCTCACTATCAGAAATATATTTATATGATAAAAACGGCGTAGGGTCAAAAATTCCGTCATGATAATCGCCGGGGATTTTCCTGTGTATAAACAATATTATCAATAACAACCGTTTTATATTCTGTTACATCATGTTTTAAATCAATACACCTAAAATAATAAGTATCATTATTATAAACATCTAATTCAAAACGATATAAGCTTGTTTCCTGGTCTGTATCTGGGTCAAAATAACGACCCCAAGAACAATTTTCCCAATGTTCATTATCATAAGACCATTGAACAAGTAAATCACTAAAAATATCAATATTAAACCAGTCTGTAAAAATTTTAACAGGAACATCAGTAGTTTTCTCAAAAGGATAATGGTCTAAAGTAAAATCAACTTTTTCAGTATTACTAAAAAGTACATCTCCATAAACACCTTTAGAAGCTTCACGAATATCATGATTACTATATATAAGTTTGTCAGAAAAATTATCAAAAGTAATAGAATAGCCAGAAACCTGATAGCCCCATGAATTATCAATAGGCCTTGTAACATTTTCTTCCCAAGTATATGTAATTTTTCCAGTTTTTTTACTAACAGAATATTCATAATAACCATGTTCTGTATGATAAAAAGAACCAGACTTTTGCCCAGAACTATTTACTTTAACATCTATAAAAAAAAATGGGTCTTCAGAAGAATAAACATGAAAATAAGCAGTATTATTAGGTTCTTCACTAAGAATTACAATATACTTACTAAGTTCAAAATCATCAAAAGTATAAGTTTTATTATCTGTACCATTAAAAACAAAACTAGCATTGCTAACAGAAATAAAAAAAGTACTAAATAAAATTAAAAATATTAATAAAGAAAAAATAATTTTATTCTTCATATTTCCCCCTTAAAAACTCTTTATAAGATTTTTTACAAAAATGTAAATAAAAAATATACTAAACAATAAAAAAATACCTTCTAAAATATTTTCAATATTCCCCAACTTACTTAAAATTTCTAATTGATTACTATTAATTTGAGACAAAACAATACTATAATCCATTAATACACCCCCTACTATTTAAAAATCTTAGGAAACGCAAAATGAAAAAACATTTGCACTAATCTTTCAACTAAAATAAAAATAATACCTATAGGCAATGAAAACTTTAATATATCAGCTACCAAAGAAACAACAACAGAATAATCCATTAATTAGCACCAACCTTCCTTAATTTTTTAACCTTAGAAATTACGTTTCTAAGAACCTTTAAATCAATATCAACTTTCTTTTTCATAGAGATTTTGTCTTGCAACTCCCTTCCACTCCTTCCTATATCTCTTCATTTTTGCATATGTATCATATGAACTATATAATTCTGGAGAATGAAACCATAAAAACATTTTTGTAGTATCGAACTTCAATTCTCCGTCTATCTCTCTTGCTGTCTCTCCGTCAACCAACCTATTAATTTGAATACAATTTAATATTTTTTTACAAATAACCACATTTTTTATTTGCTCTCTCAAAGGTTTTGCCATTCTAGTATATACCTGAGAAGTACCTATTATATGTTTACGTTGTTTTCTTTGCTGACTAATTTCAACCATTACCTCAATAGGAATATTTTTACTCTCTAAAGAATTGAATTCTAAATGTATCTCATCTATAAAATAAATAACACCAAATTCTCCATTTTCATATTTTGTTAAGCTCTCAATACCGTTATATTCAACGACTCCAGTATGAGCAGGCAAACCATTTATCTTTACATTAGTACAAAGAATAGCTCTAGGATATTCAATACATAATTTTTTTACATATTGAACAGCAGAAAGAGTTTTACCAGAACCTTGACTACCACAAAAAACAAGTAAACCGCTCTGGATAAAAATAATCAGGATGACTTTTAGCAAATTTACTTCTATATTTAAAAGTAGAAAATAAATCTCTAATTTTATGAGACCCTTCTAACATTGACAAATCGAAATTCATTAGTTAAAACACCACCTTCAACAACAAAATAACTAGCAAGAAAATTAAAATAGTTCTCAGAACATTTTTCAAAGTAAAGTCTACTCCCGAAAAGACACTTTTCAAAAAACTTATAATCTTTAATATATTTATTTTTAAAATTCTTAATATCTTCCACATATAAAACCTTTCTAATTAATAAGAAAAGGGGAGAAAAATCCCCCCCAACACCCTGACTAAAAATATTAAATTAAGCTGAAATTTTACCCTTCATAACTGCTTTTCTAAAGATAGAGATACCTTTTCTAACTCCAAACCACATTAGAACAAATCCCATACCTATACCTAAAACACCGGCAATAACAGCTACCAACTGAGCTGGTGTAATAGCAGTAGATAATGCTTCTGTTACAGGCTTAATTAATTCAACAACATTAGTTCCTTCCACGGCTTACCCCCCTTTTCTTTTAAAATTTATATTATATAAAAATAATATACAAAAACTATTTAACTAAATTAAAATCTAAGATAGTAAGTTTACAACCTGTATTTTGAATACTTACATCAAAAACAACATTAATTTTATCGTAAATTTTTAAAGCACGAAACTTAGAATATAAAGAAATATTCTTACCATCAAATTTAACTTTTCTTTCAATGGCATTGCCCTCTACTACTTCATCAAATCTAACAACATAAGCATTGTCATATTTAATATCTTGACCTTTATCGTTTTTAAATACTCCACCTTTTCTCTCTTCTATTCCTTTATAAACAACTTCATTTGAACATTTCATATTTTATAATTCCTTTCTACAATAATTTTTCTAATCTTAATATTAACAAATCAATTTTACTTAACTCATTTCTATATGTACCAACACAATTTTCCAAAATATCTAATCTTTTACCAGATTTATCTCTAATAATCTCATTAAAAAATTTAATACTATGAACTAATTGGTCTTTTCTTAATTTTAAGCAATAAAGTAAATCAGAAATTTCCTCTTTTGAAAAATCTTCCACTTAAACACCCCCTGACTTTTTATGTTTTAAAGGCTCTACAAATTTAATATAATAATCCTTAGTCCTAAAAAACTTACAATTATCACAATCTAAAACCTTTAATGCAGTACATTTTTGTCTTTTGTTCTTTTCATAAAAAGCAAAACAATTTTTCTTATACATTTGTAACTCCCCCTGACAATAGTATAATTTACTAAAGGAAAGAACTGTCAGGAAGTAACTTTCCAATAGTAAACTTAAGCACTCGATTAAATGCTTAACTAAAGATATTTTAGCACTCATTTGAATGCTTGTCAAGAGAATTCAAATAAATGCATGATAAAATTTAAAAAAGAGGTGAGAAATATGTATTTAAAAAGAATAAAAGAATTGAGAGAAGATAACGACCTACTACAAAAACAAATTGCTATAACTCTAAATATTACAAGACAACAATATGGATTATATGAAAATGGAAACAGAGACATACCAATAGAAAAATTAATAAAATTAGCAAATTTTTATAATGTAAGTGTAGACTACATTTTAGAAAGAACAAACGAGAAAAAAATATATAAGAAAGAAACAAATTAATATTATTTAACAAGAAGAAATCTGAAGAATAAAGCAATTATTATGTATACAATTATAAAAAAAACAAAAAAATAAGATATATTCAACAATAAAAAGAAAAAAAATAAAACCAAAGAACATAAAACAGGAACAATAAAACATATATAAACATAATGCAAAAAAATAGAAGTATTGTAATTAATTATTTTTATAAAGAAATACAATACTTTTATAATTGTTTTTACAATAACTGTAAAAATATTTTTTAATCATACAACTTTGATTTTGCGCAATAAGAGATTTCAAAAAAGTAGCATAAAAATATTACTCCCTATTGATAATACAATTATTTTTTAGAGAGTAATATTTTTTGTTAATATTATTTTATTATTTATTATTTTTTAAAAATACAGACATTCTTTCTAGAAATTCTTGGTTATTCTTTGTTGATAACATTTGTGTAATTAATTCTTCTGTTATATCTGCTATAGACATTGTAGATGACATTGCTTTTCTTAATGCAAATACTGTTTCAAGCTCTTTTTGATTTAATAACAACTCTTCTCTTCTAGTTCCAGATTTATTAATGTCAATTGCTGGGAAAATTCTCTTTTCTGATAATTTTCTATCTAAGTGAACTTCCATATTTCCTGTTCCTTTGAATTCTTCAAATATAACATCATCCATTCTACTTCCTGTTTCAATAAGTGCTGTTGCTAATATAGTTAAGCTTCCCCCATTCTCTATATTTCTAGCTGCACCGAAGAATTTTTTAGGTTTATGTAATGCGCTCGGATCCAAACCACCTGATAATGTTCTTCCTGATGAAGGAATTACTAAGTTATACGCTCTTGCTAAACGAGTAATACTATCTAATAATATAACAACATCCTTATTTTGTTCTGTTAATCTTTTTGCCCTTTCTAATACCATTTCAGCTACTTTTACGTGATGTTCAGGTAATTCATCAAATGTAGAATAAATTACATCACCATTAATACTTCTTTTCATGTCTGTTACTTCTTCAGGACGTTCATCAATTAATAATACTATTAATTCCATTTCAGGATTATTAGCTGATATGCTATTAGCAATTTTCTTTAAAAGAGTAGTTTTACCAACCTTTGGTGGGGCTACAATCATTCCCCTTTGACCTTTTCCAATAGGTGACATTAAGTCAATTATTCTCATAGCATATTCTGACGGAATAGTTTCTAAACTAATTCTTTCTGTTGGATAAATAGGAACTAAGTCATCGAATTTTGTTCTTCTATATGCTTTTTCTGGTGCTTCACCATTAACTTCTCCAACATAAATTAAAGCAGGAAATTTTTCTCCTTCTTTTGGAAGTCTAGATATTCCTTTTATTTTATCACCATTGTCTAATTTAAATCTCCTTATTTGAACTGGAGAAACATAAACATCTTTTGGTGTAGATAAATAATTTTCTCCTCTTAAAAATCCATAGCCGTCAGGTAATACTTCTAAAATTCCTTCTACAATTTGGTCCTCATTATTTGTTATTTTATACCCATTTTCATTATCAGAGTTAATTAAATTTATTTCTTCTGTTTTAGAATCTTCTATTTTATTACCTGAAGATTCTTTCACTGTACTCATCTTTTTCAACTCTGTAATTAATTCTTCTTTCTTTAATTTTGAAGTATTTTTGATTCCTTTTTCTTTTGCCATTTGACGCAATTCAACTAATGTACAATTTTCAAATTCCATATTTGCCCCCTTTATATATTTAATTTTAATTTTTATTTGGAAATAAAATAGATATTTAAATTATAATGAATTTTTAAAATAGAAAATAAAATAATATACTGACCAAATGAAGAGGCAAGATAAAATGCCTCTTATTTATTTCTATTTACTAATATCAATGTATACCTTTTCATTAGGTAAATACATATCAAGCTTTTCTCTAGCAATTTCTTCAATATATTCTTTAGAGTTAATATTTTCTTTTTCTTCTTTTAATTTTTCTTGTTCTTCTTTTTGCTCTTCAATTTGTGCAATATAACGTTCTTTATCAGCTGTGTATATGTTTAATGATTTTTGTTGTGTAAAAAAAGTATATACAACATATATTAAAATTCCAATGAATATAATTCTTTTTAACAAATTTTTATTTTTTGTATTTTTCATATGTAATTTCCTTATTCAAATTTATAGTATGATTATAACATACCTAATTAATTTTTTCTACATTTTTTAAAAAATTCCTTCTTTTTCTTTTATTTTTTTACCATTTTCATTATTCTTTTTATTGAATTTTGTAGAAAAATGTATTTTTTTAATTTTATTTAATAAACTGCATATAGGATTTAATATAAATTTAGTAAATATATTTTT